>JAEZFH010000402.1 GCA_023437885.1 Bacillota bacterium
ATCCAGGGCACCGAAGGCGGAGGGTATCCCTTACGATAAGAGTACCAGATAATAAGTAAAAGAGAATCATTCTTTCAGAAGCAGCCATTTTGGCTGCTTCTTTTAGGTACAGACTCTGGCAATACCTGTGAGGATTTCATCCGCTTGATCATTGTACTTATTTCTTCCAGGTGTTAAAATAGATCAGAAAGGAAGTAAGACCAATGAATATAATTTTCTTATCTGAACTGGCAGACAATAGATTGATTGAATATATGAAAACCAAAGGAGCAGTAATTCTTGTTCCCGGGGATGACCGGTTTGACTCAAGAATCAGCAGCCATCCGGATCTTGTCATATCGATGATCGACGATACCTTATTCATAGATGAAAATGCTCATATTAATATATATAAACAATTAGATATTCTGGGTGTTCCCTATGTCACCGGCAGCTCCAGGCTAGCTGCGGCTTATCCTATGGATATCGCCTATAATGCAGTTATTACAAAGGATTTCTTAATTCATAATCTCGACCATACGAATCCCCTATTGCTGCTTCATAGCATGAATATGAATAAAAAACAGCTTCCTGTGAAGCAGGGCTATACCAAATGCTCTACAGTAGTGGTTAAGAATGATACCTTTATTACCAGCGATCCGGGGATCTATAATGCAGCAAAAGACTTTACAAAAATGCTTTTGATCCAGCCGGGGCATGTATGCCTTGAGGGCTTTGAGCATGGTTTTCTGGGCGGGGCCAGCGGATGTATAGAGGATACGGTTATTTTTCACGGTGATTTAAGCAAGCATCCCGATTTCCTTAGGATAAAAGCCTTCATTGAAGCAGCACAGAAAAAACTTGTCTATTTTGAAGATTTTCCCTTGACCGATATCGGCTCCATTCTTGTTCACAGCGATCTGGTACGTCCTGCTAAGAAGGAGGCAAATCACCGAAAGCATGTGAATATCCCAATCTTTATATCCCATGAAGGCTGCCCCAACGATTGTGTCTTCTGCAATCAAAGAAAGATTACCTCGAAGACTAAGGCTATGACTCTCCAAGAGGTATCTGAGCAGATTGAAACCTATCATTCTACTTTAAAAGACGACACATATATTGAACTTGCTTTCTTTGGAGGAAGCTTTACAGGTATAGAATCCTATCTTCAGGAAAGTTATCTTAAATTAGCTGCTGAATATAAAAGAGCCGGTAAAATCCATGCCGTACGCCTCTCGACCAGACCGGATTACATTTCCGGAGAAATTCTTGACAGGCTTAGACACTATGAGGTGGACACCATTGAGCTTGGAGTCCAGTCCCTGAATGAGGAGGTTTTGAAAGCATCAAATCGGGGGCATCTGGTATCTGATGTCTATAAAGCCGTTACATTAATCAAGGCCTATGGCTTTCAGCTAGGGATACAGTTAATGGTAGGCTTACCGGAGGATACAAAAGAGCGGGCTGTACTTTCTTCAAAGCTTACGGCTTTACTGCAGCCGGAATTTGTTCGTATTTATCCTACCCTTGTAATCCGGGAGACGAAGCTGTCAGAGCTTTGCGAACAGGGAAGGTATCATCCCTTATCTCTGGAGGAAGCCGTTGAATGGACGAAAGATATGTATCAGGTATTCTTAACCATGAAAATACCGGTCATCCGGATGGGCCTGCAGCCGACAGATTTAATCGCCGAAGGAAAAGAGGTTCTTTCTGGACCCTTCCATCCGGCCTTTCGGCAGCTTGTAGAAAGTGCGTATTTTTTAGATCATATTCGAAGTAAGCTAAGGGCAGAAAGTCCATACCCGGATGAGAATTCATATATAAAAATTTTATGCAATCCAAAGGATTTGTCCCAGGTGATCGGTCATAAACGCAGGAATATGCTTGAGCTGGAAAAAGAATTTCCACAGCTTAAGGTGGTACCCGAGGAAGGTATCAGCCCAATGATGATTCAATGCCGGTTATGAAGATTTCATTATTGTATGAACCGAAAGCTGAATTGTAACGTCTGCTGAATAGGAAGGCTTGTTCCTTAATCCGTCTGCTTGACTAAATGATCCCGGAATTGTATACTGAAAACGCAATAATATTAATGACAGCGTTGATTATAATAGATATAAACCAGGAATAGCGCAGTGTACCTTATATGGAGGGATCTAATGAGTGAAGATAATGTAACTAAAATAGAATATTTGGACAAGGAAATCATTCTCGTAGCAACAGCGCATGTGTCCAAAGAGAGCGCAGAGCTTGTAAAAAGGGTGATTGAAGAAGAACGTCCGGACAGCGTCTGTATTGAGCTGGATGAAGACCGGTATCAGAATTTAATGAAGCCTAAGGTCTGGGAGGATACGGATTTAATTAAGGTAATAAAGGCGAAAAAGGTTGGATTTATGGTAGCAAATCTTTTTCTTGGTTCCTATCAAAAAAAGATGGCATTGAAATTGGGTAATCCTGTCGGAGGTGAAATGCTGCAGGGAATAGAAAGTGCAAAGGAAACCGGAGCCGCATTGGTGCTGGCAGACCGCAGCCTTCAAACGACCTTTCTGCGCATCTGGCGGAAACTCAATTTATGGGATAAATCAAAATTAGTTGGCAGCCTGCTATTTTCTTCGGACGATGATTCTGAAATTACCAGTGATGATTTACAAAAAATGCTGGAGGAAGATATGCTGGAAGCAGCAATGGCCGGATTGAAAAAGGATTTTCCGAAAGTGGGAGAAGTTTTGATCAGCGAAAGAGATCAATATCTGGCGACAAAGATAAAGGAAGCACCTGGTAAAAAGATTGTTGCCGTTTTGGGCGGAGGGCATGTACCGGGTATAAAAAAAGAAATCTTCATTGACCGGAATATTGAAGAAATATCCGTAGTTCCGCCCAAGAGCAGCTTTTCGAAGATCGCCGGCTGGATCATCCCTGCTTTGATAACCGGGCTATTAGTATATTCGTTTGCAATCAATATTCAAACCGGTTTACAGCAATTATCTGCATGGGTACTATGGACAGGGATTTTGGCGGCAGCTTTTACGGCATTATCTTTTGCCCATCCGCTCAGCATCCTTACTTCCTTTGTTTTGGCACCGCTGACTACATTGCATCCGCTTCTGGCCTGCGGATGGTTTACAGGAATCACCGAAGCTACAATAAAAAAACCTACGGTTAAGGATGTGCAGAATGTTCTAACAGATATATTTTCTATCAAGGGGTTTTTTACGAATCGTCTGCTTAAAACGGTTTTAGTAATGTTTATGGCAAATCTGGGAGCCTCGATCGGTACTTTTATTGCAGGTACCAATTTGATCAGAAACTTATTCTAATGGGGCGGGCTTCCGATTGCTGAATAAGAGGATAAGAACATTAGATAGCAGCACAAAAGAAGATGCAATATAAAATGAGCATGTCATAAATAGAGCATGTCATAAATAGAAAAGAAATCAAGCAGGGGTAGGTGAAATAATAGTCACTTGCTCCTGTTTGATTCACAGTGATGGTTAGTGATGCCATATGCATGGATTTCTGTTCCTGTCGGTTTTATTGAAGGCTTTGATTATAATAGATCCCAAGCGTATAAGGTATGGCTTATAAAATCTGAAGGACTGATTGCAATAGAAGGCTGACCAAAGCAATTGCCATCCAGCAGAAAAAACCAAGCGCAATGGGTTTACCGCCGCGTGTTACCAGCCTTACCAGATTCGTATTCAATCCGATGGCCCCCATTGCCATAACGATAAGGAACTTGCTAAGCAGATTTAAATACGAAAAGATAGTAAAAACAGTGGATAATACAATACCGGTACAAAAGCCGGTGAGCAGGGTGGTTGCAATAGAAGCTAAAATAAAATACAGAATAAACATGGGAAAGATGTTTTTAATTGATATTGCTGTGGCTTGATTTGTTTGATTTTGACGGGCTTTTTTAATCTGCAGAAGAGAGAGCACCAGTGTAATCGGTATAATAGCCAAGGTCCGGGTCAGCTTCACAATCGTAGCATAGCCAAGTACGGCACCATTGGTTCCGTGAAGAGTATCCCAGGTAGAAGCGGCTGCTGTAACTGAGGAGGTGTCGTTGATGGCGGTTCCGGCAAACAGCCCGAAGCCATTGTCCGATAAGCCCAGAATGGAACCCAGGGCGGGAAAAAGGATGGCTGCAATTACATTAAAGAGGAAAATTACAGAAATGGACTGAGCAATTTCTTCATCATCCGCCTGGATAACCGGAGCAGTAGCGGCAATTGCGGAGCCGCCGCAAATGGAGGAACCCACGCCGATCAGGATAGAGATTCTTCCAGGTACCTTCAGGGCTTTGTGCAGCAGGAAGGCGGTCAGCAGGGAGATGGAGATGGTGGAAAGGATAATAGGCAGAGAAGTCATGCCGACCTTACCGATGGTTGCCAGATTCATGCCAAACCCCAATAGGATTACTGCATATTGAAGTATTTTCTTGGAGGTAAAGGAGATGCCTTCCTGAAGAGAGGACTTGTCCTTAAGAACACCTCCAAGAAGCATGCCGATTGCCATAGCGATAACCGGTGCTCCGATCACCTCTAGCCCGTGGACGGATTTTACTGTCAGCCATACAGGGGCTGCAATGACAAAGCATAATAAGAGGCCCTTGCCTTTTCTTTTTAAAAAACTCATAATATTTCCTCAATTCTGTCTGTTTGTTATTCAACAAATTACCATAGGTAATACATAAAGTAAAATTATTTATATTGATAGAACAATAAAAATGAATTATGATTAGAATGTAAAAACGAATTATGAAAAAAATAAATCATACAAAAAATAAATTATACTAATTGCAGGTGAGACTATGTTGGATTTTAGAATCGATACCTTTCTATGTGTCTGCAAGCATATGAATTACACGAAGGCAGCGAAGGAACTAAATATCACGCAGCCCGGAGTATCACAGCACATTAAATATCTGGAAGACTATTATGGGGATAAGCTTTTTGAGTATTCGAATAAAGCACTGAAATTGACCCGGGCAGGAGCAGATTTACGCAATGCCATGCTCTCAATCAAGCATGATAATATCCAGCTGAAGAGAAGGATAGAAGCCCGGGCAGCAGAAGGAGGGAAAGTGCGCTTTGGAGCAACGCTGACGATCGGTGAATTTATGCTTCCCGACAATTTGATCAGCGTAATCCGAAATAACAGCAGGCTTCAGGTGGATTTTATAATTGCCGATACCAGGGCGCTGTTACTATTGCTGGAGGCAGGAAGCATTGATTTCGCCATTGTTGAAGGCTATTTTGAGAAAAGCGAGTATGATTTCATCACCGTATCAAGGGAGCCCTATCTCCTGGTATGCGGGAGCAGCTATCCGCTGGCGGGGGTGCCGGATATTCAGGAGCTGCTGGCGCATAACCTGATTATACGGGAGGAAGGCTCCGGAACAAAGGAAATACTGGAGCGGTATCTTTCTGAAAAAGGTTATTCGGTTAAGGATTTCGCCCGCTCCACCACCATCAGCAGTATTCATATAATAAAGCATTTATTGGAGAATAACTGTGGTATCAGCTTTATGTATGAAATTGCGGTAAGGAAGGAGCTGGCAGACAATACCCTACGCAGTATTGTGCTTCCCGATTTTCCGCTGCATCATGAATTTAATTTTATTTGGCGCAAAAACAGTGTATTCAAGGAATACTACCAATCCTTATTTTCGTTCATTGTACCGTCCGCAACCTTCAGCAATTAGAAAGCGAAAAATAGGAAAAGCCAAACGCAGATAACTCTCATTTGCCAGCAGGTATCCGTCATACAACCCGTAAACTCAGCACCGAAATCTTGTATCTATGAAGAACACGAACAAGCACGCCAAGATGTTCTATAGTCATGGAAAGAATAGCTGATAATTTTAATCCCTATGCGTTCACTTTTTTGATTTCATATGTAATATGAGAGATAATATCAAGCATATTACAGTTGGAGGTAAAAACAATATACTGTGAATTATAGCATCAAGATCAGCTCCTGCAGAAGCATAAGGGCTATATTCTTGAATATTGTAAATATAAAATATGCCCCCGAAATAACACATTAATAGTACAATCCCGATTCCAAGTAAAATTCTTGACCCAACATTTTTCTTCATTTTAGACCTCAATTGTGTACCTCCCGCACAAAATATAGACTTGTTTTACCAATGTAAATCAGATCAGCCACCGTCTCAAGAATATTATACTCAGCGGCATATATCAAAGTTTACTATAAAAAATCTAATTTCTCAAGATTGGAATTATTTTAGAAAAGTAATTGAAAGAAAGTGCATAAAATGATAAAATTTTGCTGTGATCTATGAAATACGACAAAACTATTTAGGTCATGTTTCTTCCCAAGGAGACCGCTGTATGGATATAGCGGGAGAACAATTTTGGAGCGGGAGTATTTACTTGATCTTAAAGCTGCGTATATCACTACAGAAGGAGTGCATAAATTTGGAAATCAATAAAGAAGAATTGAAAAAAAGTGTGGTCAATTATGTAAAATTATTGTACCGCAAATCCATAGAAGAAGTTACACCCCAGCAATTATTCCAGGTAGTTGCTTATTCTATCAAAGACATTTTAATCGACCAATGGATGGCAACCCATAAGGAATATGAAAAACAGGATGTAAAGACCGTTTATTACCTATCCATGGAATTCCTGATGGGAAGGGCTCTGGGAAATATCATGATCAATCTTCGTGCCAATCAGGCAGTGGAAGAGGTGTTGAATGAATTGGGGCTGGATTTGAATATGAT
>JAEZFH010000418.1 GCA_023437885.1 Bacillota bacterium
CTTGCCGATCTGAGCGATTTGTCCTTTGTCGGTGACATTGCCGCAAATATGGCCAATGAGGTTGACGGCAAGACAGTTGGTATCCCTTATACAATGGAGGGCTTCGGTCTGGTATACAATAAGAGTCTGATCGATGCTTCCAAGGTAACGGATTATAATTCCTTCGTACAGATGCTGAAGGATCAGAAGGCGGCAGGTGTTAACGGCTTCAGCTTATCCCAGGAAAGCTATTTCTTAATTGGACATATTCTGAATACACCCTTTGCCTTACAGGCAGACCCCGCCGACTTTATCAATAAGCTGGTTGCAGGTGAGGTTACTTTACAGGATACTCCGGAATTTGTAGAATTTGCAAAGTTTATGGAGGCGATCCGAGAGAATACCAATAATCCCCTTGAGGTGAATTACGATTCTCAGACCGGTGATTTTGCGCTCGGTAAGAATGCATCCATCCACCAGGGTAACTGGAGCTACGGAATGTTTGCGGATTATGATGTAAACTTTGAGATGGGTATGATGCCGCTGCCGATCAGCGGAAATGATAAAATTGCAGCCAGTGTTCCTACCTGCTGGTATGTGAATTCACAGGCGGCACCGGGAGAAATCCAGGCAGGCAAGGATTTCCTTAACTGGCTGTACACCAGTGAGACCGGAACCAAGTACCTCATGGAAGAGTTCGGATTTATTCCGGTATTATCCACGATGCAGAGTCCGGAATTAGATCCGCTGTCGAAGTCGGTATCCGAGTATGCTGCGGCTGGCAAGACAATCTCCTGGCCGATGAGCAAATGGCCTGCAGGTATTGTAGATGTATATCTGGTGCCTGTAGCACAGGAGTTCTTTACCACCGATATGTCCGGAACAGATTTTCTTACTAAATTAACCGATGCATTTGTTCAAGCGGGAAAAAAATAATTAATTGAGTTGAATTTAGTTTTTCTCTGGCAGTAATAGAAAGGTATCTTGTTAACAACGTATGAATACATGCCATTTTATAACTGGATGGGGATGAAAAACTTAATTCAACTTAGATAACCCAGGATACAGAAATCTAACATTATTTACAATCAACACGGTGTTAGATTTCTGTATTCTTGAATTAACAGGCAGAGACAGAGTTAAGCATGCCCGTTAATTTTGGCAACAGCCGGACCGTGTAACGGCTTGAGTGGGAGTATAGAAAGGCAGCTGGAGAGGAAGCTCTCCGGAGGGCAGTAATTACAGACAATTTAGCAATTGCCTGTCAATAAAAGATATAAAGGAGAGTAAGTATGAAGAGAAGAAGGGATATGGGCTGGTACGCTTTATTTGTATTTCCCCTGGTATTCATCTTTACAACAGTTGTAATTATTCCTTTCCTCATAGGGATAGGCTATTCCTTCATTTCCTGGGACGGAATGCCGCTGAATGAAAAAACCTTT
Source organism: Bacillota bacterium (assembly GCA_023437885.1). Taxonomy (GTDB): domain Bacteria; phylum Bacillota; class Clostridia; order Lachnospirales; family Lachnospiraceae; genus Mobilitalea. The sequence goes on from JAEZFH010000418.1 coordinate 1,422, forward strand.
GTTGGACTCGACAATTATACAAGATTATTTGCGGATGCGAGATTTGTTACCTCTGCAGGACATACCGTCTTGTTTACCATATGTTCCGTATTATTGATTAATATCCTTGGACTTAGCTTTGCCCTGATGGTGACCGGGAAGCTGAAGGTTCGCAATGCAGCCAGAACCATGCTGTTCATGCCCTATTTAATCGGCGGACTGATTTTAGGTTATATCTGGAAGTTTATCTTCACGGATGTGTTCAAATTCATAGGAGAGATGACCGGACTGACCGGCTTCTTCTTCAGCTGGCTGTTAAACCCGAAATATGCGCTGGTCGCAATGGTCATTGTAGCAACCTGGCAGATGGCGGGCTATATTATGATTATTTACATTAATGGTATCCAGGCGATGCCGGAGGATGTTCTGGAAGCGGCTAAGGTAGACGGCGCAAGCTTCTGGCAGACACTGCTTCGGATTAAATTCCCGTTGATTATGCCCTCCTTTACGATCTGTCTTTTCTTAACCCTGTCCAATTGCTTCAAGATATTTGATGTGAACTTCTCGCTGACCGGGGGCGGACCGAATAATGCGACAGAGATGATGGCGATGAACATCTATAATGAGATATTCTCTTTAAATAACTACGGCTACGGCCAGGCAAAGGCAATTATATTCTTTGCTGCCGTTGCGGTCATAACCTTAATCCAGGTTTCCATAACCAAGAAGAAGGAGGTTGAGATGTAATGAAAAAAGTTGGAAAACTAGCCGCAGAATTATTGGTTGTATTATTATGTCTGGCCTATTTGTTTCCAATCTATATCGTTGTGGTAAATTCCTTCAAGAACCGACAGGAGCTGTATGAAAATAAGCTGGCGATTCCCGAAAGTTTCTCCTTAGAATATTATGCTAAGGCGATGGATAAGATGAATTTCCTGCGGGCCTTTGGGAATTCCCTGATTGTTACGGTGGTTTCCATCGGAATTATCGTAGTGCTGGCTTCCATGACCGCCTGGATGTTTGTCCGTACCAATAACAGACTGAGCCGGGTTTTATTCATGGTTTTTGTGGCAACGATGATTATTCCGTTCCAGACCATTATGATGCCCCTGATGCAGGTAATGGCATGGGCCCGGGATACCCTGCACATTCCGATGCTGAATACCATCGGAGGATTGATCTATATGAATGTGGGTTTTGGTACCAGTATGGCGGTATTTTTGTATCACGGCTTTGTAAAATCCATACCCGTATCCCTGGAGGAAGCTGCGACGATTGATGGCTGCAATAAATTCAAGGTATTCTGGAAGATCGTCTTTCCGATGCTTAAGCCCACGACGGTTACAGTAATGATACTGGATGTTATCTGGATCTGGAATGACTATTTGCTGCCCTCCCTGGTTCTCTCCAGTAAGCCTCTGCGTACCATTCCGCTGTCTACCGCCTCCTTCTTCGGGCAGTTTACAATAGAGTGGAATCTGGCAATGGCTGGCTTGCTGCTTACCATTACGCCGGTCATAATATTCTATCTGTCGGCACAAAAGTATATTGTCAAAGGCGTTGCAGCAGGTGCGGTAAAACTCTAGTTACAGTTCGTTCAGCCTGTGATTGGGTGGAGGGCATGAGACCCCCCTCACACACAGGACCATGTCCCCACCCGGCCACAGGCTGATCTGTAACCAACTCTAAGCATAATAAAATGGCATTCTGGCCAGGATGGAGACTAATATGGGACTACAATATAAAATCTATGAAATCGACAATCTTAGCAAAGATAATAATGACTTAATGGTGAATGAAACCGTGTTCCACAACGCGAACGGCTACATTGGCGTCCGCTCCAATTATGAGGAGGGTTATCCGGAAGGCTATGATTCCATCCGCGGCTCCTATATCAACGGATTTTATGACATCGCTGAAATGAAGCAGGCGGAGAAGCTCTGCGGCCTGGTAGAGGATAAACAGGCCATGCTCAATGTGGCGGATACACAGACCATTTATTTGACCGTGGATGGGGAACGCTTCAGCCTGTTTGAAGGTCAGGTGTTAAAGAGCAGGCGTTGGCTGGATATGGAGGCCGGAGTTACAGGAAGGACGATAGCTTGGTGTTCGCCCTCCGGCAAGCAGGTGGAGATTGAGATTAAGCGGATGGCTTCCTTCACTCAATTACCCCTGTTTACGATCGAATACAGTGTAAAGGCATTAAATTTCAACGGCTACATTGGCTTTTGCTCCTATCATCTAGGCGAGGTAACCAATTACAGTAATGCCAATGACCCCAGAGTAGCGCAGGAGGCAAGAAAATATCTTCTACCGGTGAAGGCGGAGCTGCTTGGGGAGGTATCCTACCTAACCTCCCGTACTTCGATGTCCGAGCTTACGGTTTGCACCGGTGTCGAGCACCGGTTATCAAAGGAAGGGAAGCTTACCGTTCAAGTGCAGGAGCACAGCGCGGTAATGGAGACAGAGTTGGATATTTCGGAAGGGGAAACAATTACCTTAATGAAATATTCAGTATTCTGTGATTCCATCCGGTATCAGGATTGTACCCTGGCTGCACGGCAGGAGCTGGAGAGGGCGGTCAATATTACATTAGAGCAGCATTATCTGGCACAGCGGGAGTATCTGAAGGAATTCTGGGATAATTGCCTCCTTGAGATTAAGGGGGATGATGCTCTGACCGAGGCTGTGAATTATAATATGTACCAGCTGGTACAATCCGTAGGCAAGGATGAATACTGCAACATTGCCGCTAAGGGCTTAAGCGGGGAAGGCTATGAAGGACATTATTTCTGGGATACAGAGATGTATATTCAGCCCTTCTTTAATCTGACCGACCCCTCAATTACCAGGAATTTAATCGGCTTCCGTTACAGAACCCTGGAACAGGCGCGGGAAAATGCAAGAATTCTGGGGCATAAAAGAGGAGCACTCTACCCATGGAGAACAATTATGGGTGTGGAATGCTCCGGATATTTTCCCTCCGGAACTGCAGCATATCATATCAACGGAGATATTGCTTATTCTGTCGTTGCTTATTATTTGGCAACCAAGGATCTGGATTTCATTGCAAGAGAAGGAGCAGAGATTGTATTTGAGACAGCCAGACTGTGGCTGGATGTGGGGAATTATTATCAGGGCAGCTTCCGGATCAATGAAGTTACCGGACCCGATGAATATACCTGTATGGTGAATAATAATTACTACACCAATGCAGCGGCACAGTATAATCTTAGCTGGGCAGTGAAATTCTATGAGCTCCTGGGGAAGGAAGGACGGCTGGGAGAGCTGGCGAAAAAGATCACGTTAACAGAAATAGCAGAATTTGAGCGGGCGGCACGGCTGATGTATCTGCCCTATGATGAAGGCTTGGGTATCAATCCCCAAGATGATTCCTTTCTGCAAAAGAAGATCTGGGATCTAAAGAACACTCCTCCGGAGGAATTTCCGCTGCTGCTGCATTATCATCCCCTGCATTTGTACCGTCATCAGGTATGCAAACAGGCAGATACGGTACTGGCACATTTTATTTTCGAGGATGCGCAGACGATCGAGACCATCCGCAACTCCTTCAATTATTATGAAAAGGTGACCACGCATGATTCTTCTCTGTCCACCTGCATCTTCAGTATTGTAGCCTCCAAGCTGGGACTCGTGGATAAGGCTTATGAATATTTTGGGGATTCTGCCAAGCTGGATCTGTTTAACACCCATAAGAATACCAAGGACGGTATACATACAGCCAATATGGGTGGTAATTTTATGGCGATTGTCTATGGCTTTGGCGGACTACGAATCAAGGAGAGCTGCGTTCACTTTGCGCCGGTAATTCCTGAGTGCTGGGAGGAATACTGCTTTCAGATGAACTATGAGGACAGTCAGATCCGGGTAGTGGTACGTGCCGGGGAGTGTACCTTTACATTAATAAAAGGCACCGAAAAGGAAATACATGTTTATGACCGAAGATATGTGCTGAACGGGCAGATTGTAATTCCGGTCAATCACTGATTCACTATTGTCGAATGATTTGTAACGTGCTATCATGAAAGAGACAACATATGATAGGAAGGTGTTTTGGGAATGAAATATAAAGCTATTATATTCGATCTTGACGGAGTAATCTGCCATACAGATCATTATCATTACCTGGCCTGGAAACAGCTGGCGGATAAAATAGGTGTGTATTTTGATGAAACCATTAATAACCGGCTGCGCGGCGTAAGTCGTATGGATAGTCTTGAGATCATCCTTGAGCGGTGGGAGAAAACTCCTTTGTCTGAGGAAGAGAAAATCAAGCTGGCAGAGGAAAAGAATGATAACTATAAGGAGCTCTTAAAGCAGATGTCCGAAAAGGACTTAAGCCAGGAGGTAAAGGATACACTGGAACACCTTAGAACCAGAGGGTTACAGCTGGCGATCGGCTCCTCCAGTAAGAATGCAAGATTTATTTTGGGCCAGATCGGACTCAGCGATTATTTTGATGCTATTTCGGACGGCAATAATATTACGAAATCAAAGCCGCATCCGGAAGTATTCCTGATGGCAGCAGGATATCTGGACATTAGTCCCGAGGAGTGCCTTGTGGTAGAGGATGCCAAGGCGGGTATTGATGCAGCCAGGGCCGCCGGAATGGACAGTGCGGCAATCGGTGATGCCTTTGGTTACTCGCAGGCAACCTATAATTTATTCACTTTCTCCAAGCTGATCCAGATCTGTAGTGTACAATAACTGTGAGCAGGCAGATGCAATCGCTGCTTTAATATCATAGGAAAGTTCTCCTGATGCAAATTTATGTACTACTTACCTATAATACTAAGGCATGAGCTTGCTTGTGATTCCTCACGGTACGATGATCCTGACGAACAAAGGTGGACTGTCTCGGAAGTGACAGTACGTCGGCACTGGAATCTTGTAAGCCAGACTCTATTTTATTATATGGGAAGACCGGAAAACTTCGCCGCTTTTGATTGGGAGGGCAAGGTTAGGGAGATACCCTTGATTCATGGGATATTGCCCAGGCGGGAGGCATAGGATGCTTCCTGCCTGGGTTTTTTGTTAAACATAAAAGTGGTTCGTAAAGTGTACCATGTTGCTGCGCCCGGTGGATGCATGCTATCACTTCTGAACACAAAATGAGAGGAAGAAGGTCATGGATTATTGTAAACTGTTACAGGAAGGGAGGTTATACGATGGATTGGCTGGAGCGCATGAACAATGCTATGAAGTATATTGAGGACCATCTGGATCAGGAGATAGATTATGGTCAGGCGGCAAAGGTCGCCTGCTGCTCTGTTTATCATTTTCAGAGAATCTTTTCTTTTGCTTCGGAACTGTCTCTGGGTGAGTACATCCGATTGAGAAGAATGACACTGGCAGCCCTCGATCTGCTGAACACCCAGGATAAGGTTATAAATATTGCACTCAAATACGGCTATCTGTCCCCCACCGCATTCACCAGGGCATTTGTCAATATGCATGGAGCGGCACCGAGTGCGGTCAGGGAGGGAGGCGTCATGCTCAAATCCTTTCCGAGAATCACCTTCCAGATGGCGATTAAAGGAGGTAAAGAGATGAATTACAAAATCGAAGAAAAACCCGCTATGAGATTTGTCGGCAAGAAAGAGGCAGTGAGTAACACGAATGGACAGAACTTAATTCGCATCCCTCAAATGTGGCAGGAAATCTTTAAGGAGGAGACCTTTGACAAGATTATGGCACTATCCAACGGAGTACCTTCCGGTGTATTGGGAATCTGTGCAAATTTCAGAGATGCGGACTTTGACTATTTCATTGCAAGCTCTTCGGATGAGCAGGTGCCGGAGGGAATGGATGAGCTGAAGGTTCCGGCAGGACTTTGGGTGGTATTCCAATGCGTGGGACCTATGCCCAAGGCTATTCAAGAGATCTGGAAGCAGGCCTATACGGAATGGTTCCCCAGCTCCGGATATGAGCATACCGGCGGAGCAGAGATTGAGTGGTATTCCGACGGAGACGGTGATGCTGAGGATTACTTGAGCGAGGTCTGGATTCCTGTTGTTAAGAAGAATTAAGGAGCGGAACAGACGAAGTATGGAGTGATTGCGTTAGTGATAACCATATAAAACAAGAAGAAATAAATTCCCGCAATTATAGGAGAAGAAGTAGATAACCTGTAATTGCGGGAAAATTTTTTGACAATGTGAATAAGGGGTAGGACCATTAGATTCATTTGTGAATTTATATATTACAGTTCAGCCTGTGACATTCCATCTTCCTTTTATTTGCTTTACCTTTTCAGTGTGCCATGCAGACACATATACAGAACGCTGCTTCATAAGAACTCAAATCTAACCTTCTGTACGTATATTCATTAGAAAGATTGCAGTGGTTAGATTGACCGGCCCGGCGCAAAAGGGAGATGGATATTACAGGGTGAACCCAATGATATCAGGGTGAACCCAATGATATCAGGCTGAACCCAATGATATACAGGCTGAACCCAATGACTTTGCAGGCTTAACACAATGACTTTGCAGGCTGAACGGTAACATTTGGTAAGTATGTTTTTAAGTTGCAGATCAATTATGGATTTACAAACTATAAAAAAAGGTATAATCTGGAGCTAGTGCTACTTTGATTATAAAAGGAGGGAAGCTTATGTTTCGACCAGGTACGGACTGGAATCCACTGCAAGCCAGGTTAAAGGAGATAATAACAAAAAAGGATTATTTTTTTGAGATGCAGGAGCTATTACTTCGAATGCACTCTCTGGTACATAGTGCGGGTGTATCTGGGGGAAAGGAAGGAACCTTCTTTGACGAAATCTGGGAGGGATTGGAGGATTACGAATTCCGTATCATGCCGACAGTCAAGGATGATACGATAGCATGGAATATCTGGCATATCACACGAATTGAAGATCTGACAGCGAATTATCTGATGGGCGGACGAGAGCAGGTATTCAATCCGTTTTGGCAGGAGCGTATGAGGATAAGCGTGACGGATACGGGAAATTCTATGACGGATGAGGAGATCATATCCTTCAGTAATGCAATAGATAAGGAAGCCTTGTATGAGTACCGGACGGCAGTCGGCAAGCGTACCAGGGAAATAGTCGAAGAACTAAAGCCGGAGGAGATAAAAAGGAAGGTCCCTGGAGAAGGTATTAAGAAGATTGCTGCGGTAGGAGGGGTGGCCCAGCATCCCGATGCAATCTGGCTGCTGGATTTCTGGGGAAGGAAGACGGTTGCTGGAATTATCCAGATGCCGATTACCAGACACCAGATCGTGCATCTGAACGACTGCAGAAGGCTGAAGGAAGTATGCCGCAGAAAACGGTAAGGATAGGCTGTTGGAGGTGGGGTGGTTATGAAGAACAGAATCTTAACGGAGAGGATTCATTATTATGCGCCGGCAATCAACATTGTCCTTGCAGCAGAGATAGGCGGTAATCCGGGAATTGAGGAGATGAAGGCTGCCATTCGTAAAGCTTTGAACCGCCACGAGATTTTCCGCAGCAGGGTGGTTTTGAAGGAGGATGGAGAAGGGTATTATGAAGTGCTTCCAGAGGGAAACGCCAGAATTGAGCTGCGAGAAAGCTATGAGCCGGAGGATTGGAAACGGGTGATATATGAACAGGAACGGATCGCTTTTGATTTCATTCACGGAGAGCTGGTTCGCTTCTTTTTGCTGCGTAAGCCGGAGGGAATGCAGCTTGTCATCCTTGCCCATCATCTGGCGGGAGATGGTTTGGCAATTACATATTTGCTTCGTGATATTATGGCAGCGTTGGAGGGACCTGAGCATGCTTATGAGCATCTACCTATCCGACTGTGTATGGAAGAAGATTTTCCCAAAGGAACAGGGCTGAAGCATCATATCCGGATGCTTATAAAATTGGGCAACAGGAGGTGGAGGCAGCAGAAGAAGGTGTTCTCCTATGAGGAATACCTA
>JAEZFH010000432.1 GCA_023437885.1 Bacillota bacterium
GTGTATTGGTATATTCATTTCTTGTAATGATACCTTCCGACTTGTAGCCTATATTTAAGATGATCTCATCTTCTTTCACACCCAAGACAATTCCTTCTACAACATCACCGTTGCTTATTTTCACTACCTTTTCTTCTTCTAATAATTGTTCGAAACTTTTTTCTGACATAGCGGTATGAACCTCCTTGATAATATTGTTTGGGGTCGAAGCCCCTGCTGTAATACCTACGTTTCGATAAGATTTAAACAAATTTAAATCCAGGTCATCAAGTTTCTGTATATAGTAAGTATTTTCACATTCATTTTTGCAAATCTCATAAAGCTTTCTCGTATTCGAGCTATGCTTTCCGCCAATCACAACCATCGCATCTGACTGCTTTGCTAACTGCAAGCTTTCCGTCTGCCGTTCCTCTGTGGCATTGCAAATCGTATTTAAAACAAATATATCATAACGCTTTTTTGATATAATTTCAACTAAATCTTGAAATTTCTTGTAATTAAATGTCGTCTGCGACACGATGTATATTTTCTGATGCCCGGAATTAGGGAAGCTTTCCGCTTCCTCTTCATTTTCAATCACGGTATAACCAGCCGAATCCGATGCGTCCGGGGCGCTTATGCACCAACCGATAATTCCCTGTACCTCAGGATGAGCCCGGTTACCGACAATGATAATATGATATCCTTCTTCACTCTTTTGTCTGACTGCCCTATGTATTTTTTTAACATAAGGACAAGTGGCATCGATTAATTTATGTCCATAAGAAGAAAGCTCTCTTTGTACCTCTTCGGAAACACCGTGGGAACGTATAATTATTGTACCCGCCGGCAGTGATTTTAATTCTTCCGGAGTTTCAACAACCTGAACTCCTTTTTTATTTAAATCAGCTACGACCTCTTCATTATGGATAATCGGTCCAAAGGTATAAACATGCTGACCGTTTTGCATTTCCTGATATACCAAATCCATAGCCCGCTTTACGCCAAAGCAGAAGCCGGCACTGTTTGCAGTTGTAATCTTCAATCAGTTAACCCTCTTTCATTCATAATCGGCAACACAGCTAAGCGGCTAACCGGATATCACGGCAGATAACCAGGCGATTGGAGGAACGCTTACTCGATTTTCCTGTGATAAAGCGCCAAAATCCGTTCCACCACTTCATCGACTGACAGTTGGGAGGAATCCAAAAGTACAGCATCCTCAGCCTGTCTCAGCGGTGCAAATTCCCTGGTCATGTCCCGGTGGTCCCGGTCAATGATATCCTGTTCGATCACATCCATATCTGAAGCCTGGCCCTTATCTTTCAATTCGGCCCATCTTCTCCTGGCGCGTTCCTTCGTGCTGGCGGTCAGGTATATCTTTAAATCAGCACCTGGCAGTACGTAGGTTCCGATATCTCTGCCATCCATAACAACGCTTTCCTTCTTTGCCAGATTCTGCTGTAATTCCACCAGCTTAAGGCGAACGGCTTTATACACGGAAGTAGTGCTGGCCATATTGCCAACTTCCTCCGTACGAAGAAAATCGTTTACCTTTTCTCCATTCAGAATTACAAATTGCTCGCCGTTCCTGTACTCAATTGTAATATCCACATCATTACAGGCGGCTTCGATACGCTCACTGTCGGATGCCTCGATGTTGTTTCTTAAAAAATACAATGCCATAGCACGATACATTGCTCCGGTGTCCACATAGATAAAACCCAGTTTTTTTGCCAAACGTTTTGCTATGGTGCTTTTACCGGCTCCGGCCGGTCCGTCAATTGCAAGATTAAAATTTTTCAAAGCAATTTACCTCCGAGTTTCTAATATTCGATCGTGCAGCTTCCCACACATTCGAATGATTTATGAAAATGTATACGCAGAATGCACAGCACAGGTATAATGTCAACGGACATTACACCGACTGTCCGGCAAGATAAGCCGTTGACCAGGCTATCTGCAAGTTATAGCCTCCGGTCAGGGCGTCCAGGTCCAGGACTTCTCCTGCAAAATATACATGTTTCACCAGTTTTGATTCCATGGTAGAGGGATTGACCTCTTTCACTTGAATTCCGCCCTTGGTAATGACGGCCTGGTTGTAGTCGCTCAGCCTTGTGATGTGGAAGGTAACATGCTTCAATAGCTCCACCAGGGCAAGCCGCTCCTCTTTTGTAATGGAATTTACTTTCTTTTCCGAATTGATAGGGCTTAGACGAATAATAACATCTATTAGTTTATTTGGCAATAGGTGGTCCAAGGAATTCTTAAATTGTTTATTTTTAAATTCTTCAAAATCCCGTAAGATTCGGGCGTCCAACTGCTCCGGTGTAAGTGCGGGCTTCAGATCAATGCTCAGCGTGACCGGTTCTCTGTTTTGTAAATAGGGAATAAGAAAGCTGCTGGCACTTAAGATCACCGGACCGCTTACCCCGAAGTGGGTAAACATTAATTCTCCAAAATCCCGGTAAATCTGTTTTGTACCGCTGGTTACGGTAACCTCCACATTCTTCAGAGACAAGCCCATCAAATCCTTCACATAATCTTCCTTTGTGTGCAGAGGAACCAGGGAGGGAAATAATGGAGTCACGGTATGGCCCATGCCTTTGGCAAAACGGTAACCGTCTCCGGTTGATCCGGTCATTGGATAAGATAAGCCTCCAGTGGCAATAATTACTGCATCTCCGAGAAGGGGTTCCTTCGAGTTGTTAACGTTAAGGCCGTAAAAAGCGTCGTCCCTGGTCAGTATCCCGGTTACCTCGCTATGGTATCTTACCATAACGGATTGGCTCTCCAGCTCCTTTTTTAGTACCGCAATTACATCAAAGGATTTATCAGATTCAGGAAAGACCCGGTTTCCCCGTTCCACCTTCAGGGGCAGGCCCAGCTGCTCAAAAAAATCCATGACATCATAATTACTGAAGGTATGATATGCCTTGAACAGGAATTTGGGATTGGTAACCACCTGCTCAAAGAAGGTATCCCGGTCACAGGCATTAGTGAGGTTGCATCTTCCCTTTCCGGTAATATACAGCTTTTTGCCAAGCTTTTCATTCTTTTCCAGCAATATTACCTTATGGCCCCTGCGTGCTGCCGCAATTGCAGCGAGCATACCTGCCGCGCCGCCTCCTACTACATATATCTTACCCATAACTGTAATCCGTACCCTTACTGCTATAATATTTGGATCCAAACATAATATCCTGTCATGTTTCCTTCCATCTTCCGCGGTTTTATTTCGCCCGGCAGCTGAATGTCTCGCATCAGCATCCCCGCATAAGGCTTGCCGCAATATAACAATATAAAAGATAACATAATATTAGGTAATTGTCGAATACAAATTATCTGTACCGCAATTACCTAATGAAAAACCTGCTTATTTGTCTTCTAAATATACCTCATTTATGCCTAACTCGATATGCCCGCTGGCATAAGCTCCGCCTTCTGCGCGGTATATAATTTTATTGTAACTATCCAGATTATCCATCAGACTTTGAGCTATTGCATCCAAAATCGCCGCTTCGTATCCCGAGCCCATTTCACTGAGGGGCGCCTTGTCTTTATAGAAGCTTACAATTACAGCATCTCCCTGTGTGGTAACACTCTCGATGCCCACATCCAGAGAACGGTCTGCCATGGATTCTACTACTTTCTCCACAATAAGCTTGGGTGTGACATCGGTGCCTGCCGGAACTAAAGCAGTAACATTCTCCGGCTCACCGGTGCTTACATTAACGGTATAAATTGTAAGCTCGACATTCTCTGTTGGCCCGATTGCTGAGGTTGTAGGAGTAGCATCCGGATCTGGTGTTACTTTCGGGTCCTTATTGTTCTTTTCAGAGAATTCCTTCGAAGCATCCGTGACAGGCTTTTCCCCAGTGGTTTTATCCTCTTCTTCACCGGGGGCCAGGGTAATGACTGAACTGCTTTCCTTATCCTCTGATCCGTCAAAGAAGTCAAAGCGGATTATATTGCACCCGGCCAGAAGTAACAATCCCGTAACCATTATTATCAGTATGATTAATCTCTTTATACGTTCCATAATAACCTCCGATTTCACAAATCCGTACAAACACAATTTCCATAGGTATCCTCTGCATGTGAGTGTATTGCAGAATCAATTCAAACACTTGCATATACTTGTTTCTGATTGTCTTTACAATAGCCTATAACTGTGTCATTTCTTTGGTATTATGG
>JAEZFH010000438.1 GCA_023437885.1 Bacillota bacterium
ATGTATCTTGCTCGGAGGGGCATTGGAATAGGTGGCAGAAAAGTCCTCCAAGCCCTGCGGAGCAATAAAATTAGCAAAAAGAGCTCCGGTGTATAAAAGTGCCAATATAATAAAGCTGATCAAAGCCAGCTTATGTTTCAGTAGCTTCCTTCCCATCAACTGCCATTGGGAGGAGGTAAAATATTTCTCTTGCTTTGCCCTCTCTTTTTCGAGCTTTCTTATTTCTCTTTCACTTAAATCCGCACTTTCGTGAGCAGATTTAATTGTTTGTTTCTCTCGGCTCATTATTTACTCTCCTCTAGAAGTCTAATCCTCGGGTCCAGAACCGCGAGCAGTAAATCGGATATCAGCGTACCGATTACTACCAGGGTAGCTGATATCAGCAGGATACCTCCTGATAAATACACATCCTGAGATTGTAATGCCTTCAATAATATAGGTCCCTGGGTCGGCAGCATCAAAACGATTGCAGTAATCGTTGAACCATTGAAAATGCCGGAAATCATGCCTCCAAGCCCGCTGACAATCGGATTCACCACTGCGCGCATTTCATATTTGTAGGTTATCGTTTTTTCACTTACTCCCTTTGCCCTTGTGCAAAGGACATAGGGCTTTTCCTGCTCATCCAGCATCTGCGCACGTACGCTTCGGATTAACCCGCAGGCACCTGACATGCTGATAACAATCGTTGGTATAATTAGCCGCTTGAGGAAGTCCAGGAATGTGGCCCAGGAGGTGATCCCCCCTTCCGGGAACAGTCCCATGATTGGCTTGCCCGTCCATTTATAGGACAGATACATCAAAAGAATCGCCAGTAGGAAATGAGGTACCGCCATACCGATAAATCCGACGAAGGTGAAAATATAATCTCCGACAGAGTATTGATGCTTCGCCGAATAGATAGCAATCGGAATTGCAATCAGATAGGTAACCACCAGGGTAATCAGTGAAATCATCAGGGTGGTCCCCAGGGTCTCACCGATTTTCACCAATACGCTTTGGTTATAATAAAAGGAGGTACCCCAGTCTCCTGTCACGATGCCGCCAAGCCAATCGGCATATTGTACTATAAAAGGACGGTCAACCTTATACATTGTACGCAGGTTTGCAATGTCCGCTTCTGTTACCGTCTCTCCCTGTGCAACCATATCGGTTACCAAGCTGTCCACAAAATCTCCGGGAGGAAGCTGTATCACAAAAAACACCACCAGGGTAATCATCAATAATGTGAAAAAAGCAAGTATAAGCCTTTTTCCAACATATCTCCATCTATCCATAACTTATCACCATTGAACCCTTCTCTGCTTCGTAGAGTGTCTGATCGTGGGCTTTTGTAAAACAGTTCGTTTCCTGTTGTCTTACAAAAGCCCGTAATCTTAATGCTGTATGCTATTTATTTCTTATTGTGCTATATATAATTGCTCGGGACGCATCATACTTGCGAATCTGTACTCATCAGCCCAAATAATATTAGCAGGGAAATTCTTTACCTTGTTATTTATGAAGAAATTCATTGGCAGGGGAGCCAAAAAGCCGATAATCCATGTATTTTCCTTATGTAAATCATAAATTTTCTGAACATTTTGTGCAACAACGGAATCTCTGCTCTCGCCGGACGCGGATGCAATCGCATCATAAGCATTGATCAGCTCAAGCATTGCTCTGGTAGGCTCTATACCACCGTTTGCTGTGGTCTTGCCATCCTCATACCATTTGCCATATGCACCGTACCAGCAGCTGAAGTTACGCATCGGAACAATAATATCAGGGCGGATTGCAGGAGTGGTTATGCTGACACCTTCAAACTTCGCTTCAATATTATTAACCAGAATTGATTTTGCTATCTCTGCATCTACCTTATCGGATACTTTGACACCGATCGCCTTATATGCAGACTGCAGAAGAGTTATATAATCACCCTCCTTAGAAATATCATTCGTTGAAATAACAATTTCAACATCCTTGCTCGTACCCTTCATCTTACGGTAGGTACCTTCCGCCTTATTCCAGGGCTCTGTAATCTCATCCAGTAAAGCATTCGCTTTATCCACATCATACTCGGTCCATTTATTGGCCCATTCCGCATCATAGGAGGAAGATCCTTCCGCAGGTGCCGCCTGGGCAGGCTTGGCCTGACCACTCATCAGGGTGGCATTCATAAGGTTCCTGTCAACGCTGATGGAGAGAGCTTCTCTAAAGCGAAGATCCTGGAACAGGGCTCGCTTATCCGGATCCTGCACTGTCTGACACAAAGCCAGAGCCGGCCCGCTCTGCCATTCGGGACGGAACCAGGGAACAATGGTGTGAGATGCCTGCGTTGCAGTGGCTACTGTCGCATAATCACCAAATTCAACCCAGGAAATGTCGATCTCACCTGCCGTCTGTTTCAATACAACCTGGTCGGCATCGTTAATTATGATGAATTTTAAGCTGTCCAGATAGGGCAGCTGGCGTCCTTCGCTGTCTGTCTTCCAGAAATAAGGATTACGCACCAGCTCATAGGTCTCACCAACCGCATTCCAATTATCCTTTACGGCAATAAAGCTCCTTATCTGGGGTACAATCGCATAGTCCCAATGATAATAGCCGATGTCCTTGCCCATGGTTCCATAATCTTCCCATACCTTGCCAAAATCCTTGTTTGCATTGGCAATCGCCTGCTCCTGTGTAATCAGAGGGAAGGTGGCATCGTCTGCTACACCGTCTTTACGCGCCACATAATTAATATAAAAATGCTTCGGCAGGAACATCCATTTATTGTCTACCGCTACTGCTTCCGGGAAGTTCGGCTTCGGAGCAGCAAAGGTCACCGTAACGGTATAATCATCCACCTTGGCAAATTCCGCCCAATAACTCTTGCCGTCCTTCATTACCTGATAACAATTATACGGCTTGGAAGTATAGGCCGGATAATAGCCCGGTTGATCCACTCCAATTGCAGTACGATCCTCATTCAGGGCCGGTGTTGACATATGATCATAATAGAAGATGATATCATCTGCTGTGAAAGGCTGCCCGTCAGACCACTTCATACCTTTTCGAAGTTCAATTGTCCACACGGTAGAATCTTCATTTGCATAATAACTCTTGCATGCATTTGCTTCCACTTCTCCGCTGCCGTCCTGTTTGAATCGGAACATGCTCTGTTCGGTATAAGGGCCCCAGGTCCAATGACCGCCATCATTCGTGGTAGCAGTAATGCTTCCGCCATAGGTACCAAGTGATAAAATATCCGTTTCAACCATTACATCTTCTGCAGCCGGCAAGCGTTCCTCCAGCGCGGGAAGTGTTCCTGCAGTCACCTGTTGTGCAAGCATGGGTGCTTCCTTGGCCGCATCCTCGGGAATTTCTTCTCCGCCGGTATTTTCCCCGGCTGCCGCCTGAGTAGGTTTCTGATTTCCGCTTTCCTTTGTTTCTGGTGCTTTGCTGCATGCTGACAGGGAGCCCGTCGCAAGAATCACCGCCAGCATAAGTGCTACTACTTTTTTCATCTTTCTCCTCCTTTTTAATTTCACCTCTTACATTTGTCATTTCGGCCAGTATTGCCCGCAAAATGCAAGCTTCGTATCCCAATACATTTTTCCGCTCCAGCCCTTTCAACGAATAATGTGTGAGATAAATATATTTAATTAAGTATATTTATCTCACACATTAATAATATCATGATTTTCTTGTATTGTAAATAAATTATTTATATATTTTATATAACTAAATTAGCATATCTATATTTATCTATGTGATTATTACTATTTTAATATAAATATTCTAAGTACTTATTAGTGCTTTTTTACTACTAATGTAATCTTTGTGTTTAATTAAGTATACTAAATATACTTTATGTTGGAGCTATAATTATACCAGATATAAAATCGGTCTATCTGACTAGGCATATTAATAGTGTCTTCGACATTTTAACTCTCCAAGCCTCTGATCTATTAGGGGAATTAAAGGTTTCTTCTTAGGCTGCCCACTTATCGAGCCGAATGTACGCCCGCTGGTCACATCATAAAAAAGAAGAAACCCGGATAGATGCATCCCTTCTATCCGGGTTAGTCATTTTTCTCTCAAAACCGTTATCTCTCTTCCATTAAAATCGCTGGAATCGTAAACTCCGTCTCCGTGCTGATTTTATTTATCTGTGCCAGAAGCAATCCGATAACTTTTTCGGCCATAACTATTTCATTTTGCTTCATATGAGCCACGGAAAGTCCTTGCGAACCGTCCACACAGCATATCTTTATCTCATCGCCAACTTTTGCACCAGCTCTTCTGGAGGCTTCCATAATCGCTGACATAAGACTATACTCAGCACATACAATTCCATCAAGCCGCCCGCGATTATCAATTAGATAGTTCATCGCTTTTTCAATATTTTCTTCTTTCGGTGGATGCTGATAGATGTTCTCATCAAAAATCAAGGTGCATTCCGGCAGTGTTTCTGCCATATATTCTGCTGCCGCCTCATAAAATCCATTCTTACGCTCCTGCAGAGATGAGGTTCCGATAATTTCCGATGAAAAGAAGCTTAATCTTTTACATCCCTGCTTGCAAAGATGCCCAACCAGAGTTTTGATAGCCTGTATGTTATCCGTACGGACTGACGGAACCGAAATACCTTCCAGCTTTTTGTCGATTACCACCACCGGGAAGCCTTCCAGAATCAGCTTCAATATCTTCGGATTATAATATACCCCATGACAAGGCATAACAATCAGGCCTTCTATATTCGACTTCACCAAAAAATCAATTTCCTCCGTCTCTTTTTCCCTGTTATAGTAGGAAAATCTCGGAACAACCTTATATCCCTCTTCCTCTGCTCGACGATCAATTCTATATAAAAGATCCAATCCAAACGAACTGGAGATATGCTCCATCACAAGGCCTATTATCCTGTCCGGCGAGATCGCACCTCTCTTTACCGTCTCCTCCGGCACCGGATTGCGCTCTTTCACAAAGGTTCCCACTCCCGGTATTCTTTGCAGCATCCCTTCCTCTTTCAGCATGCTCAATGCTTTCTTCACTGTAATCATACTGACTCCGAATTTACTTTTTAATTCGTCATCGGAAGGTATCTTTTCTCCCTCTCGATAGATATTATTTTCAATTTTTTTCTTCAAATCTTCATACAGCTGCACATACAAAAAATTGTCCCTGTCCAAAGCACGCACCTCATTATTAATGTTTGTTTCATATACTTAATAGCATTATACCTCAAACAAGTTTAATTAAAAAGTTCTTTTATAAGATTAAAGCATATAATTTAGGTGCCTTTTTGGCTGTATGCAAAAAGGCACCTCATAATTACTGTTTCCTGCTTTTATACTGTGAACTTCTGAACCTCTCTCACCAGGTTATCCGAATTATTATTCAGCTTCATCGCTGATTTATTCAGAGATTCCACGGAGCTTAACTGGTCTGAGGAGGTCTGGTTTACATTATTTGAAGAAGCTGCGATTTCCTCCAGCACAGCCGAGATGTTCTCGATTGCTGCCAGCGTGCTGACTCTTGCCTCCTCAATGTTGGCAACATTATCTGTAATGTACTTGAGGAATACAACCAGTTTTTCCACGCTGTCATTAATATTCTGATAGGAATCTGTTGTATTCTTAACCGCATTTTCCTGGAACTGCAATACCTGCTCCGCCTTACGTGCGGTTTCTGCCACATATTTGGTATCTTCCTGAATACTGCCAATGATCTTCTTAATGTCATTTACCGAATTCTTGGACTGTTCTGCAAGAGTTCTGATCTCACTTGCAACTACAGCAAAACCCTTACCGTGTTCTCCGGCTCTCGCTGCCTCAATGGAAGCGTTCAGTGACAGTAAATTCGTCTGATTCGCAATATCATTGATTACATTAATAATCTTATGAATGGAAGAGGATTTCTCCGCCAGCTTCTCGATATCATTGATAATTCCGGTAGTGATCTCAATCGTAGATTTTGTCTGCGCATTCAGCTCCTGGGAGATAACTGTACCTTCGACAACGCTCTTCCTGGTCGTGTCGGCAATCTGACCGATCTCCTTGGTATTCTCACTCACCACCTCAATCTTCTGAGACAGGCTGTCCATCTGAACCAGGCATTCCTCCGCATCCTTTGCCTGCTGATTAATGCCCTGTTCAATCTCATTCATTGCCGATGAGATATCTTCCGAGGACTTCAGGAATAACTCCGAGGTCTTGGATACATTGGCAGAGGACTCCGATACTTCGCCGCTCAGCTCCTTTACCTGCTGAATTAAACTCTTCATATTGGCAAAGGTTAATTGAATCTCGTCAATCAGGATATGGAATTCATCCTTACGTCTGGAATCAAATTGAACCGTAAGATCACCTTTCGCCGCAAGCTTAAGCTTATCGATAATTCTCTTGATTGTCAGGTCTATTCCGACAGTCAGCCAGGTAACGATCAGGCTTGCCAAAACAAGTGCAATAATTACGATGATAATTGTAATACTCTTAATGCTGCTCGCCTGGCTTGTAATTGTAGCCTTGGGCATTAAGGCACATAGCATAGCCCCGGTATTACCAATCTTGGAATAGATAAATAAGTAGGTATCCCCTTTATACTCCACATATTTTGATCCGTTTTTTTCTTCTGCACCAACAGCCTCCTGATAGAAAGTCTGATCCAGGAATACCGGCTCTGCCTGAATTGCCGCAATATCGATCTTCGGATCCTGCTGCTTTAAAGAATAATCGATTATTTCTCTGCCATCAGGAGTAACCAGTCCCAGGAAGCCGCTCTTATCAAATTCCAGTCTCGCCAGGATGTCCGTAATCACCTTCGACTTTGTCTCGATAATCAGGACGGCATCCACACCTACAAAATTACGGACCAGACGCATGGAATAATCCTCAGGGTCAGAACCCAGCAGTTCATCCAGCTTTGGATCCTTGCCGTCCCACATATATTTAGTTCTGTTATTCTCCAGGAAATCTCCGATCTCTGTCTCTTTAATGCTGGCATGTATCCCTGTCTCATAGAACTTGCCTGAGGTTGTTATGGAATCTACCTGGTCCGACAGCATGTACACATTCTCAATAAATTCATCCGTTACCTGCTTGGCAGTCAAGGCACCGGTGATTGTTCTGCGTGCATCGTTCTTTTCCACAACTCCGCTCAGATTCATGAAGTACTTGATGATAGTATTGTCATTGACATATTGAATCGCTGTTGCTTCTACGGATTCTAAACCAAAGCGCATAAACTCTCCGGTCATATTAATCGCATCCGCCGTTGCCTTTTCATAGTTATTCTGGATTCCCTCTGATGCCTTGGAAAAGGATACGATACCCAGAATGATAATAAATGCAATCGGTACCAGAAAAGAGGCAACCAGTTTAAAACGAATCGATGCAAAAAAACTAAGCTTGGCGGCGTTCTCCATGATATCCTTTTTGTCACTTTCGAACCTGTCCTTCGCTTCTTTTGCCCTTTTCTTTGCTTCCTTAGCCTTTTTCCTTGCTTCTTCTGCCTTTTGCTTCACTTCTTCATTCCGATCGCTTTTTGTCAAAGCGCTCACCCCCATACGTAACTTTCCCCAAAAACTTTCTTCTGTCTTTTTCATACTTTCCTCCAGAGTTCTTATATTTGCTAGATAAGCTTATGCAATTTTATGTATAAGTTCTGTGCAAAATAGTACTTACAGACACATTATATCATTTAATGCCACTTTTTGCTAGTAGTTTCACTATGAATTAAGTTTACGTTATCTGGGTCAAAAGTCCCGGTTTATACCAGAATTCTCGTCGACAGCAGCCAAAAATACCTTTACAG
>JAEZFH010000459.1 GCA_023437885.1 Bacillota bacterium
TTCATTATATTACCCAGAAGCTGGGTATGCGGGGCGATGTATCTGAAATAGCCATCGGTGTCAGCTATCTGAATTATATCGTATTGTATTTCGCAGTAATGAGGCTGGCAAAGGCAGGAGAAATCAAAGGAATCGGCAAGGGCTATATTATTCCCATACTGGCGACCATCGGTTCCCTTGTAATTATTTCAGGCAGCGTGACACATCCTCTTTTTGTATATTACTTCCTGGTTTGCTTCGTGATTATTCTGGCCGGGTATCTATATTACCGGAAGCATCGGGCTTCGATCCGGTAGTGAATTGGCGGACTTAGTCCGGGGCAGCACCGGGTGGGGAGCCTTTGAGAAAGTTATATATATAAATCCATATCAAACAAAAAGTGCAGGCATAAATCGCCTGCACTTTTTGTTTGATATGGGCTGGTAAGATAAAAGGACAGGTGCTTAGATAAATTGTGATTGGTATCACACTCAAATTTCCATAAAAAAGATATAGTGGTAATAGATAATAGATAGGAATATGGTAAAACTACCAATAATTAAAGAAATTGGAGGATGAATTATGAGTGAGTATATCAATAATCGGGAATACCGGCAGAAGGTACTGAAGGACTTGATCTTAGAGCTGCATGACGGGAAGAGTGTGGAAGAGGTGAAGGAACGCTTTGGTAAGCTGATTGAGGGAGTATCCGCGACAGAGATCTCGGCAATGGAAACGGAATTAATCAAGGAAGGAATGCCCGTATCCGAGGTTCAGAGATTATGCGATGTGCATGCTGCAGTCTTCAAGGGCTCGATTGAGGAGATTCACCGGCCGGAGAAGCCGGAGGAAAATCCCGGACATCCGGTCTTTACCTTCAAGGCGGAAAACCGTGCGATTGAACGGCTCCTGCGCAAGAAGATACGCCCTGCATTGGAGCAGTTTCTTGCTGATGAAGGAGAGGAGAGCAGGAATAAGCTTACAGAACATCTGAGACAGTTATGGGAGGTGGATAAGCACTACCTTCGAAAAGAGAATTTACTGTTTCCCTATATGGAGAAATACGGCATTACCGCTCCGCCTAAGGTTATGTGGGGAGTGGATGATGAGATTCGGGCAGATCTGAAGGAGGCTCTCCGGCGCCTTGAGGAGGAAAGGGAAGGAAAGCAGAGTCTGGGAGAAGCACTGGAGGCAGCACTTGGCAGGGTAGAAGAGATGATCTTCAAGGAAGAGAATATATTATTCCCTATGGTACTGGATACCCTGTCCGAGGACGAATGGCTTAAAATTGCAGAGGAAAGCCGGGAGATCGGGTATTGCCTGTACGAACCGAAGCAGGAGTGGAAGCCGGTGAAGGTTGATCTGGAGGAGAAAGCGATACAGCAGGGTGAAGCCCCGGCAGGGGATACTTTATTAAAATATGGCTATCTGCAGTTTGAATCCGGCCTGCTGTCCGGGGAAGAGATTGAAGCGGTATTTAATACACTGCCGGTGGATATTACCTTCGTGGACAAGGAGGGAGCGGTCAAATTCTTCACCCAGGGCAAGGAGCGGATTTTCCCCAGAACAAAAGCAGTCATTGGGAGACAGGTATCCAATTGCCACCCTCCGGCAAGCGTTCATATTGTAGAGCAAATAGTTGAGGATTTAAAATCCGGGAAGAAGGACCATGAAGATTTCTGGATTCGCATGAAGGATAAGTATGTGCTGATCCGTTATTTTGCAGTCCGGGATAAAGAGGGCAATTATATGGGTGTCTTGGAATTTACTCAGGATATCGCACCGATTCAAGCACTGCAGGGAGAGAAGCGTCTTATGTCCGAGAACCCGCCGCAAGCATAATTGTCAAAGGGTATAAGTCCAATCGAGGGTATGGATTATTACAAGAAGCATGAATATTAGAATTAATTTTTCACGATAAGATATGCAAATAGACAGGTAAAACCGGATGAACGGTTTTACCTGTCTATTTGCATATAAAATTTTCAGAAACAGTTATAGTTGGAAAAGGATTCGGAAACAATGAAAGCAATAGAAAGCATGATTAACAAGTACGCTTGCTATTATTCTGAGGTGCTGCGTCTGTAAGAACAGCTATTCAATGAGAGAACGAAAAGACAATAAGGAAAGAAGGAGGGAATATTATGATAATCAAGTCTAAGGAAAAACACAGCAAAATGAAGAAGGAAAGCGATAATCAGCCGAAGCCAACCAATAACGAGGGTACTGCCGCTTGGCAGGACTCTGCAACAGAGTATCAGCCGGGCAATGTGGGGCAGCCGCCCATTGAACGTGTGATTGACGCCAAGGATTGGGTAGATAACGGAAGTAAATTGTAATTCCTAGTATTTTTTAGAATGGAGATTATTATGGCGAAGATTCAAATGACAATTGACGGTAATACAGCTGCAGCCTATGCAGCTTATGCCTTTACGGAGGTTGCGGCAATCTATCCGATAACACCCTCCTCCGGTATGGCGGAGTCTACGGATGAATGGGCAGCAAACGGCCGGAAGAATATCTTCGGGCAGGAGGTTAATGTTGTTGAGATGCAATCAGAAGCCGGGGCCTCCGGGGCATTTCACGGCTCCCTGCAGGGCGGTGCCCTGACAACGACCTTCACGGCATCCCAAGGACTTCTGTTAATGATACCTAATATGTATAAAGCGGCAGGAGAGTTACTTCCCGGAGTGATTCACGTCAGTGCAAGAGCAATTGCCACTCATGCCCTGAGCATCTTTGGAGATCATCAGGATGTCATGGCTACCAGACAGACAGGCTGTGCCATGCTTGCATCCGGATCTGTGCAGGAGGTGGCAGATTTAGCTCCGATTGCCCATCTGGCGGCGGTTAAGGGGAGACTTCCCTTTGTCCATTTTTTTGATGGTTTCCGAACCTCCCATGAGGTACAGAAAATTGAAGTGCTGGAATACCGGGATTACGCTGAGATGTTAGACATGGAAGCGGTTAGAAGCTTCCGTGACCGGGCCTTGTCGCCAAATCATCCGGTCACCCGGGGAACGGCACAGAATTCGGATATCTATTTTCAGGGAAGGGAAGCAGCAAATCCTTTTTATGAGAATATCGTTCCCATTGTCGAAGAATATATGAAAAAAATGGAGCAGTATACCGGACGAAGCTATGACTTATTCGATTACTACGGTGCACCGGATGCGGAGTATGTGATTATTGCTATGGGTTCGGTTACTCAGGCGATAGAGCAGACAATTGACTATTATAATAAAGCGGGCGAGAAATACGGGCTGGTTAAGGTGCGCCTTTATCGTCCCTTCTCTATGGAACATTTTCTTAGAACGATGCCTGCAACAGTAAAGAAGATTGCAGTACTGGACCGGACCAAGGAGCCGGGAGCCATAGGAGAACCGTTGTACCTGGATGTTTGCGGCTGCTATTCGGGTAAGGAAAAAATACCTGTGATTATCGGAGGTAGGTACGGCCTTGCTTCCAAGGACACCACACCCGGACATATCGCA
This sequence comes from Bacillota bacterium, assembly GCA_023437885.1. Classification (GTDB taxonomy): domain Bacteria; phylum Bacillota; class Clostridia; order Lachnospirales; family Lachnospiraceae; genus Mobilitalea. The sequence continues at coordinate 3,474 of JAEZFH010000459.1, forward strand.
GCGGTATATGGATATCTGAAGGGGAATAACCCCAAGACCGGCTTCACCATTGGAATTGAAGATGATGTTACCAGAACCTCACTGCCACCGGTAAAAGATATCCATGTGGAGTCAGAGGGAATGAAGGCTTGCCAGATCTGGGGACTGGGTTCCGATGGCACGGTAGGTGCCAATAAGCAGGCAGTAAAAATTGTCGGAGAACATTCGGAGCTGAAGGTGCAGGCATATTTTGATTATGATTCCAAAAAATCCGGCGGCTTGACAGTGTCCCATCTGCGCTTTGACAGGGAGGCGATACGTTCCACCTATCTTGTTTCCAGTGCGGACTATGTAGCCTGCCATAATCAATCCTATGTAAATAAATATGATCTTCTGGAGAGTATCAAGCCCGGGGGAATCTTTGTGCTGAATACCGGGTGGGGAGAAAAGGAATTAGAGGAACACCTTCCTGCTGGCCTAAAGAAGCAGATTGCCGAGAAGGAAATAAAATTCTATACCATTAATGCCATCGGCATTGCAGAGGAGATTGGTCTGGGGAACCGCATTAACATGGTAATGCAGGGAGCGTTCTTTAAATTGACTGAAATACTCAGCGAGGATATCTATGTTAAGGAGTTAAAGGAAGGTATTCATAAGCTATACGGCAAGAAAGGCGATACGATTGTTAAGATGAATGTGGAAGCCCTGGAACGGGGCTTCAAATCCATTCATAAGGTAAAGGTTCCCAAGGACTGGAAGAACCTCGAATTGCATCAGTCTACTGATGTAGAAGAACCGGAATTCATACGTAAGATTATGCGTCCCATGTCGCAATTGAAGGGCGGAGAGCTTCCCGTCAGCGCCTTTGCAGGCCGAGAGGACGGAACCTTTCCTTCCGGAACCTGTGCCTATGAGAAGCGCGGCATAGCGGTCAATGTCCCGGAGTGGATTGAAGAGCGCTGTATCCAGTGCAATCAATGTGCATATATCTGTCCGCATTCCGTTATCCGACCCTTCCTGCTGGATGAGGTGGAGCAGAAAAAGGCGCCGGAAACCTTTGTTACGAAGAAAGCAAACGGACGAAACCTGGAAGGCTACTATTATAAAATTCAAATCAGCCCCATGGACTGTACCGGCTGCGGCAATTGTGCCGAGGTATGTCCCGCCAAGGGCAAGGCGTTGATTATGCAGCCGATTGAAACCCAGCTTCCGGTGCAAGCAGACAACTGGAATTATGCAACCCGGAATATACACTTTAAAAGTGAGGTTGCCTATGGACCGGCATTTAAGGACAGTCAATTTAAAAAACCTCTGATCGAATTCTCCGGTGCCTGTGCCGGCTGCGGCGAGACACCTTATATCAAGCTGATTACCCAGCTTTTCGGAGAGCGGATGATGATTGCCAATGCCACCGGCTGCTCGTCAATCTGGTCAGCCTCGGCACCGAGCACGGCTTATACCGTCAACCGGGAAGGGAAGGGGCCTTCCTGGGCAAACTCCTTATTTGAGGATAATGCAGAGTATGGGTATGGTATGTATCTTGCAGTGAAGCAGCTGCGGGATAAGCTGGAGCAGGATATGCGCCTGCTGATCGATAAGCATGTGGAGGAGAAGGTGAAAGAGGCTCTTCACGATTGGATTCATTACAAAGAGGACGGCAAAGCCTCGGAGGAGGCAAGCGGGAAGGTCTTGGATGTATTGGAAACACTTGTTTCTACAGATGTAGAAACCATGATGCTGGTCAACGATATCAAACAAAATAAGGATTATCTGATCAAGCGTTCCGTCTGGCTGGTTGGCGGTGACGGCTGGGCATACGATATCGGATACGGCGGACTGGATCATGTGATGGCCTCAGGTGAGGATGTGAATGTGCTGGTATTTGATACGGAGGTATATTCCAATACCGGCGGACAGGCTTCCAAATCGACGCCGACGGCAGCGATTGCAAAATTTGCGGCTTCTGGTAAGAAGCAGGGAAAGAAGGACCTGGGAAGAATGATGATGACCTATGGCAATGTCTATGTAGCCCAGGTCGGAATCAATGCGGACAATACCCAGCTGATCAAAGCACTGCGGGAAGCGGAAGAGCATCACGGACCTTCCCTGATTATTGCCTATGCACCTTGTATTAACCATGGCATTAAGGAAGGGATGGGAAGAAGCATGGCAACCATCAAGAAGGCTGTTATGTGCGGCTATTGGCATTTGTACCGGTATAATCCTGCCCTGAAAGAGGAGGGAAAGAATCCCTTTGTACTGGATTCCAAGGCACCGACGGAAAGCTTCCGTGATTTTATTCTGGGTCAGGTCCGGTATAGCTCCCTGGAGAAAGCATTTCCTGAGAAAGCCGAGGCACTCTTTTTGCAGGCGGAGAAGATGGCAAAGGAGCGGTATGGCATCTACAGGCAAATGGCTGAAGCAGAGCCGATTGATAATAATTTGAACTAACCCGGAGCAAAAGAACAGGAGGAAGAAGCGATGCTGCCTCGGTAGGATGATTCCTGCCCGGCAGCGTCTCTTTTTTAATAGAAGACCAGCGGCTTGCCGCTTTGATTTCTCTTTTTTGGCTCGTCTGCCAGGTTCAGAGAAGAAAGGTGTTTTTAACCTTTTTAATTGGCTTTATAAGCCAGCAGTACTATTATTTACATCGTGTTTTGCGATATTGGCTACTTATCAAGAATTTATTTTATGGTATAATGGATAGTGTCATAAGTTAAATTTTATGTGGTCGTATTCAAACTAGGAAGAAGGGTGGCGTTGCATGGTAGAACATTTGCTTAAATCTGACACGAGAACAGTTCAGCAAGAGAATATCAGGGTAGTCTATAATCTTATTTTTAGAAATGCTCTCTACAGCATAGAATGTTACAAGGAGGATTCTGATTTAAAGAATTCCATGAACTTCTGTCTGGCAGAGGATATAACGGATGATGAAGGGGAGGCGGAAAGCTTTCTTCAAAGAATGGCTAAGGGAAAAGTATTACCGGTACATATTCATGATATGGTGGTTGATTTTTTCCGTACATAAACTGTTGATTACATATTGCCTTAATGTAGCATACAAAAGAGACCGGCGGCCGGGGGCTGACGGTTTGGGATACGTGATAAAGTGAATTGATCCTAGATTGGTTCATATGCATTATCATGGGCGTAAGATTATGACTACATAAAGCTGACGAAAAAAGGGCTGATCCAGGCGCGATTTCTGCTGTTACGGCAGAAGGGCGAAGGGATAGCCCTTTTTTGCTTTCCTTGGAAAAAGCTAGCGGGAATGAATAAAGCCTCGCGCATTATGAAAGAATAAGCTTTAAGGAGGTTATGATGGAAGCAAAAATCAACTCAACTTATAT
>JAEZFH010000477.1 GCA_023437885.1 Bacillota bacterium
GCGCCAGGGAGTGACGGATATGAAAAGTATTCTAACCGAACTATCGCTGGACTCCTTTCTCAAGACCAGCGGCGGCAAAGGTTATCATGTGGTTGTGCCTTTGGCACCGACCGTGACCTGGGATACATTTCATGATTTTGCTAAGCGCGTTGCCCAGGTAATGGAGCAGAAATGGCCCGACCGCTACACAAGTAATGTCAGAAAGTCCAAGCGAGGAGGTAAGATATTCATTGACTGGATACGAAACGGCAGAGGCGCTACAAGTATCGCACCCTATTCCATAAGAGCGAGAAAGGGTGCCAGGGTATCCATGCCCATCCCATGGGAGGAACTTGACACAGTCGCTCCCGACGGAGTTACAATGACGGATGCTCTTAGGAGGATCAGCGGCAGCGATCCTTGGAATGGTTTTTTTCAGAATAATCAGATGCTTAAATAACAGAGTAATTATATTGTAACGGATCAATCTATAATTTTAATAAATAGTCCCTATGTATAATTTATAATATATCATAGGGACTATTATATTAAAACACGCAGCTTAAGCTTCTCTTGAAAAAATATCTGCATAGAATCAAAGCTCTTTAGGCAGCATTTTAATTTTCCCAAAGAACATTCGGAAATTCTGCTATGATTTGTTACTGTGACTTCTGTGTATCTAAATGTAATTACATATTATACGTATATAGTATTATATGTAATTACATAGTTCGAGAAATATTTTAAAAACTATATTTACATTAAATAAAAATGAAGATATAATCTATCTTAAGTATAAATGTAAATACATATTGCATTAGTCTGATTTACTATGATCCATTAAATGATAAGGAGCTGATGTGTCTGAAGCAATACCTTGGAAGGGAGGCAGGCGGAGCAAAGTTGAAAGCTGCCATACGGGGTAGCTATGCTTTTGAGGATGATATATACGGTTAGCCGGATTATAGAACGAATGATAATGCCACAGATATAAAAAATATAGTCTGAATCACGGAGGATTTTATTTATGCTGAATAGAAAATGGACCATGTATATCCTGCATCATTCCCATACGGATATCGGTTATACCGATTTGCAGGAAAGAATAATTTACAACCACATTGACTACATAAGAACAGCGGTGAATGCTGCAAAGGAAGGGCACATAGACGGATCAATCGACCGGAATTTTAAGTGGAACTGTGAGACCTATTACTGTGTGGAGAGATTTTTAGAAGAAGCAGCAGAGGAAGAAAAGCAGGATTTATATGCAATGATTAAGTCCAACAATATAGGGTTATCGGCAACCTACCTTAACTTTACCGATTTGGTGGATAAAAAGATACTGAATAAAAGAACAAGGGAAATGGTGGAGCATTTTAAAGCACAGGGAATTGATGTCAAGGTAGCAATGAATGCGGATGTTAACGGTGTGTCGCTGGGAACGCTGGATGTGCTTTTGGATAACGGAATCGAGTTCTTATTTACGAACATCCACACACATCACGGAATGTATCCGCTCTACCAGAATCAGAAACCTTACTATTGGGAAAACAAAGAAGGAAAAAGACTATTGGTTTTCAGCGGGGAACATTATAACCTTGGTAATGCTCTGGGCCTGATTTATAATAAAAATATTAACTTCATGACAGAAAACTATTTCGGCGGGAATACAAAACAAAAAGCCCATATTGAAACATTGAAGGATAATATCGTTAAGTATCTGACCTCGTGTGAAGAAAACGGCTACATCTATAACTTTATTCCTACCTGCGTATCGGGGGTGTTTAGTGATAATGCGCCGCCCAACACAGAGATTATCAGAACAATTACCGCCTTTAATGAGGCTTACGGCGATGAGATACGTTTAGAAATGGTTACAATTCAGGAGTTTTATGATAGAATCAAGCATCAGGTAACGGACGCGCCGGTTTACCGGGGTGACTTAAATGACTGGTGGGCTAATGGTGTTGCAAGTACGCCTTATGCGGTTAAGCATTATAAAGCAGCGCAAAGAATGTACCATTTATGCGATAGATTAGATACCCAGGGTAACATAAGTAAAAAGGAATTAATCAGGGAAGCGGAAGATAACCTGCTGCTATATGCGGAGCATACCTGGGGGCATTCCGCTACCATAACCAATCCTTACGATACGATGGTGCAAAACCTGGATATCAGAAAAACAAGCTATGCCTCAAAAGCGCATGAGGCCTGTGCAAAGAATTTAAACCGTATCGCACATCGCAAAGGAGATAAGCTTCGATACTATGATTTAAACGGTAAGATAAAAGCAATCAACCCGTCGGAGAGTAAGGGAGAAAAGGTAGTAGAATTCTATATCGAAGCCTGGAAGTACCCGGGAGTAAAAGTAATCTGTGAAGCATCGGGACGGGAGATGATTACCCAACTGTCTTCCCATCCAAGGGGCGTGCTTATCAGCTTTATCGATTCCTTTGAAGCAAGGGAAGAGAAAATATACAGCTTTGAAGAAGCAGCAGGGAAAACCGACGTAATTAATTCAAGAGTTGCGTATGTCGGAGCGGAAAGAGTAAAAGACATAGTCAATAACTACGATCCCCTAAGCTATAAACTCCCTTACCAAATAGAGAACGCCTATTTCAAAATAGCATATGAAATAGGAAAGGGCGTAACCTCCTTTTACAATAAGGCAGATAATATTGAGATGTTAAAGCCGGGAGATGCCAGATTCTTTACTCCGATCTATGAAAATACAAAAATAAGAACCGATGTCTATGAAGAGAGAAGGCTTTTGGGAAGAAATATAAGGGGTCTTCATTCCCAAAAACACCTTGGTGAACTGGTAGGAGTAAAAGTTATAGATCATGGTGAAATTTTTACAACGGTAGAGCTTATCTACGAATTGGAAGGCACTAATTTCAGCTCGGTAGTTATCAAGCTATATAGCACCCTTCCCAAATTAGAGTTCAAGTATAAAATAGCCAAGCACCTGTCCACGGATATTGAAAGCATCTACCTGCCACTAACCTTAAATAATCCGGAGGCAGCGTTATTTATCGATAAGAGCGAGTCGGTTATGAGGCCGGGTATTGACCAAATACCGGGCACTTGTATGGAATATTATCTTGTAGATAACGGTTTGATATATGAAGCTAAAGAAAATACCGTTTTAATTCAGACAAAGGATGCACCGCTGATCTATATGGGAGAATTAAAGCACCACCCTATCCTGCTTTGTGACAACAAGGAAGAAAATAATAAAAGGGATGTGTACTCATGGATTATGAATAATACCTGGGAGACAAACTTCAAAATGGATCTGTCGGGGATTACAGAGTTCTGTTATACACTGGATCTTATTAAAACAACCAATGCGGAGCAAAGCTTCAAAACAATGAGAGACGAAAGCAACGGTATTGTAACGTTTATGCTTCATGAAATGTAGATAAGCGGATTTGATATGCATTTATCTGAAGCAGGCTTTTGTGTAAGTCTACACGGGGTTATCTTATATGGAAGGAGGTTTCATGTTGAAAGAGATGGAATCCGAGTCGAATATACCTTTATACCATAAGGTACAAAACTATATATTAGATCTTATAAAAAGCAATCAGCTGAAGGAGGGAGATTTCATCCCCACAGAGGTGGAGCTTAGCAATATGTTTAATATTAGCCGCCCCACGGTAAGACAGGGATTAAATATTTTGGTTTCAAAAGGATACCTGAAAAGACAGAAGGGGAAAGGGACCTTTGTAATCAAGCCCAAAATTCTGCAGGAAAATACCCGTTTTATAGAGAGCTATAATCAAGAGATGCATAAAAAGGGTTTGGTTCCTGAAACCAAGGTGTTGGAAATATCAATTAAAATTTGTCCGGACTTTTTGGTTGATAAGCTTGGTGTGGAAGAAGGGGATAAAATTATTAAGCTGAAAAGGCTTCGATATGCTTATAATGACGAGGAACAGGATAATAAGCCGATTCTCCTGACTACGGTCTATATACCTTATAAAAAGTTCCCTAATCTTATCATGTATGATTTTGAAAAGTGTTCCCTTTATGAGGTGTTTGAAGAAAATAATGTTTATATTAAAAAAGCCATCAGAGAAATAGAAGCAAAGCTTTCCAATAAGGAGACCAGCAAAATACTAAAAATTAATGAAGGTTCACCGGTCCATTTAATATCCTCTTTTGGATACGGGGAAGATGGTTCTGTTATCGAATATGCGGAAAGCATATACCCGGGAGAGAGGAATAAATTTATTGTGGAAATAACCAGATGACACTATAAATGATATTGATGAAGCCTATTGATGAAGGCTATTGAATTTAATCCGGGGATGGTCGTTTAAGTCCAAAAACGTCCGCACCTCCTCTTTTAAAATGTATTTAGTCCTGCAAAGTAGATTTTACTATAGCATTTTACTTGTATATTAAAAAGTTTTCCGAAACATTACTCCGAAACATTGATTTTACTATTGACTTAAAGTTAACGTTAAGGCTTATAATTTCATTATAACTACAAGGCTGTATTCTATCAACTGGATAAGCCTATAGTAAGTCATTCCTCTGGCTGCCTGATAAGGCTGTATCGTCAGAATGTGTTTGAAACAAGAAACAGGCGAAACAAATATAATATAAAAGGAGTAACGACTATGAAAACGATGAAATTAGGACAATCGAATTTACAGGTACCGGTTATTGCAGTTGGCTGCATGCGTATTAACGGATTAAGTAAGCAGGATGCGGAGCATTTTGTTCAGACGGCATTGGATGCCGGAGCGGTCTTCTTCGATCACGCAGATATTTATGGCGGCGGAACTTGCGAAGAAGTATTTGCCGAGGCGATTCACATGAATGCTATTGTGCGTGAAAAGATCATTCTGCAGTCCAAATGCGGCATTAGAAAAGGCATGTTTGATTTCTCCAAGGAACATATTTTGGAAGCGGTGGACGGCAGTCTGAAACGGCTGAAAACCGAGTATCTGGATGTGCTGCTTCTGCACCGCCCGGATGCATTGGTTGAGCCGGAAGAGGTTGCCGAGGCATTTGATAAGCTCTATAGCAGTGGGAAGGTTCGTCACTTCGGCGTATCCAATCAGAATCCCATGCAGATACAATTGCTTCAAAAATATCTGAAGCAGCCGATTATTGCTAACCAGCTGCAGTTAAGTATCACAAATGCTACTATGATTTCAGCAGGTATTCATGTCAATATGCTTGATGAGGCCGCTGTTAATCGTGACGGCAGTATCCTGGACTTCTGCCGTTTGAACGATATCACGATACAGCCCTGGTCACCGTTCCAATATGGCTTCTTCGAAGGTGTCTTTTTGGATAATGAAAAGTTCCCTAAGCTGAATGAAACAATTAATGAAATTGCCTCCAAATACGAGATTTCTAATACTACGATTGCGTTGGCGTGGCTCCTCCGTCATCCCGCACACATGCAGCCGGTAACTGGGACTATGAATGCCGCGCGTTTAAAGGAGTGTATTCAGGCGGCAGATATGTATCTAACCCGTGAAGAGTGGTATGAAATCTATCGTGCAGCAGGGAACATCCTGCCGTAAACATAGTTCACTCCAAAAGAAAATCAATTTATCATAAGTCTGTGAGGCAGACTGTCTGAACTGGCGGTCTGTTCACTGCTGGTACGATAATGTACCTGATTTTAATATCGGAGAGGGTCGTATTGATCGCTGGAGAACGGCAGGATGAGGGCACGATGTTCCGATTAATGAAATCCGGAGTTCACTGTCGGGTGCTTGTTTAGGATATAACTAGGATATACATAAGAAAACAGAGTAGAAAAAGATGATCGGAGCAACCCTGGATATCAAAGGGCTGCTCCGATCATCTTATTTATATCGCGGAACACATCCGTAGCATAAAGCTAGATACGGCTGGATTGGGATACTACAGTCATACGCCTTCGTTGATGACTTCCCATTCACCGTCTATTTCTTTCGTAAGTATGATCATTCGCTTTGTGTTGTCAGACATAGTGCCATAAAATGCAATCACTACATCCTTTACCTTCTGAGGGATGATAGCAGATTGATATTCCGAGATATCTGTTATCCGCACAATATCCGTCACCAGGTCTTTGAAGACAGTGGTTTCATAATAGGATTGCACCGCTTTTTTTGCCAAAGCAGCCTCAGCTTCGGTCACGTGATAAGTTTTATCCTCGGAGGGTATCGGAGCTGCCGGGCGGAGCCTCGGCAACGGGGGTAGGAGAAACTTCAATCTCGGGCTCATTCAGATTGATATGAGATACTGATGCTGAGGAATCATAATAAATGATAATCCACGAGCCGTTATCCAGAAGATAGATGTCTCCGAAAAGGCCGGAGAGCATGCCGACGGGTTCGCCCATAATTTTATGGACCTCTTCACGCAGCATATCAATATGGATATCCTGCCAGCCTGTGCTGTCGGGAAGTGCTATCGTAAAATCTGTCCAGACTTTACGTCTGGTCAATGGCGGCGTTTCATTCGCATACCAAACTTCAGTGACGATACGGTAATTACCTGTATCGAGTTTGACCGAAAACATATCAGGAGTCAGGCGATATGTTTCGCTGCTCCCGACAGGAAGATCGGTTGCATGTTCAGGAAAGGATACCCCTTCTGAGAAAGGGACTGCCCGCCAATCCTCCTCAACCTGTTTCACCAGAGCAAATGCCTTACCGCATTTTAAACCACTTTCCATTACCGTGTTGGTCAGCACAGCATGGATGGCGTTGAAGGAGGTTGGATATACCGTGGCTTCAG
>JAEZFH010000001.1 GCA_023437885.1 Bacillota bacterium
CTATTATAGGGTATGCTGATCTGCTGCGCGCCCATGAGCTGAATGAGGAGGAGCATTTTGAGGCGGCAAACTATATCTACCAGGAGGGTAAGCGGTTGGAAAATTTGTCAATGAAGCTGCTGGAGCTTCTTATAGAGCGGAGGCAGAAGCTGGTGAAATATCCGGTAACATTGTCCGCATTGGTAGAGGCGGCTCTGGAAACCGCCCGCCCTGCCTTGGAAAGAAGGAGGATTAACGTGATCAGGGAGGTTTCTGCTGACATCATCCAAGCGGATGCGGACCTGATGAAGACGGTTCTGCTAAATCTATTGGATAATGCACAGAAGGCAGTGGAGTTAGGCGGAACCATCCGGATCAGATCAGAGAAAACGGATGGGATTACCGAGCTGACCCTGTGGGATAATGGAAGAGGAATTCCGCCGCAGGAGCTGGAGCGGATCACGGAGGCGTTTTACATGGTGGATAAATCCCGTGCCAGGAAAGAAGGAGGCGCCGGGCTTGGCTTGTCCATCTGTGCAAGGATTATGGAGCTGCACCGGGGAGGGATCCGGTTTGAGAGCGGGGAAGGAAAGGGAACAAAGGTAATCTTAAGCTTTCCGGCAGAGAAAAAGCACATCTGCCGGCCCAATGCGGAGGAAAAGGTATGAAGAGAGCAGTAAAATATATATTTATGGGAGCAGGGGCAATGCTGATGATAGTTGCAATCACATTCATTCCATACCTGGCAGCGCTGGTGCAGGACCGAAGCTTGATTAATAAGCAGGTATCCCTTCCGGAGGCTCCGCTGGCAATCGCTACGGAGGCAAAGGATACCGGGATGACCCTCCCGGATAAGATAAGTATGGCAAAGGCCCCGGGGGAGGGAGTGAGAATGGTGGAGCTTAAGATGGGAAAGGAATTCAGTCTTTACGAAGCACGCAAGGAATGCCAGGAGCAGCTGGGAAAGCTTCCTTTGCTGAAGATGGACCTATACGGTCCGGTCAGAGAAGACATTCATGTCCGTCCGGTTTTGTATATTGATATTGATACCCCGGCTTATTCTATGGTTGTCTGGACCGGTGAGATACAGATAGAGGGGCTAACCTATGAGATAAAACTGGAAGAAGAGAGCAGAAGACTTCTCTCCGTAACCTGTGTTGACGGGGATCAATCCGGGAATATTGCCAGGGACCTGGAAGAAGAATGGAATAAATACATTTCTTCATAAAATGATACACTTCGGATACAACTGCCGGTTAGAATAAGAACATCGAATTCGATCAGCTATAAAATTACTATTACACTAATTCCGGTGCGGATTCTGCAATAACAGCGGATGCCTGCAGGCGAAGGATTCATCCACCGGATGGAGCACAGACAGGAAGCCTTTCATGGGGGCAATTAGGAGGAAATGTATGAAAAAGATAATCTGGGCAACACTAACCGCCGGTTTGCTGCTGATCGCAGCAGCCTGCGGAGAGGCGAAGGAAAAGGATATCACCGCGGACGTAATTAACCGGGTGGCAGATTCGGACGTAACCGCACAGACAGCCAAGGCTGCGGATACGGCTGGAATAACACCTGAAATAACGCCTGAAGCCGGGATGGCTTCGGGGGCAGAGCAGCCGGACGCAGGAGCAGATGCTTCCGGAAAGGAAGCGGAGGAGGATGCCCCTATTGGTATTCCTCTTGTGGAGCTCCCGGAGGGGATCGCCGGAGTGGCGGCTGAAACAGCGCCAAATAAGGAACTGCAGCGGTTGATTATCGAATATTATGAAATACCCGAGGAATTTCTGGATACCACCAGATATTATTACAATTATGTCGATCTTAACTGTGATGGAGAGGATGAGATATTTACCGTAATCATGGGACCTTATACCAGCGGAAGCGGCGGCAGCAGCGCTCTGTGGGTAGTTGAAAGTGCGGGAGAGCTTCATGTCAACGAAGATTTTACGCTGGTCAATACACCGGTGATCCTGAGTGATAAGGTTACTAGCGGCTGCAGGGAGCTGGTTATCCCTTATTATGGCGGCGGTGCGGAGAGTGCATATTCTGTACTGAGCTGCAAAGACGGCTATTATTCCCGTGTGAATGAGGGCACAATGGTAGAAACCCTGGAGGGAATAAGCGGGACGGCGATTATCGCCAACGATATTGGGAAGGCCATAGAGAATGGAGATATGGGTCTTAATCTGAGAGGAGAATAGAAGGCAAAACTCCTTTTCAAAGGACAATGATTATCCGCTAATTTCTTAACACAAAAAATATCCCGGAAATGCGATAAAGGCTTCCAGACTTTACGGCATTTTCGGGATATTTTAAATTCTGAGCCAGGAAAATAGATTAAGAAAAAAATCTTATCAGGTATTCCAGGAAGGACTGTTTTGCATACTTCATAAATTATCTGTCGGCATACTTTTGGGCAAGAAGAACGAGGAGCTGTACACACTGGTCCATTGCCTGAAGACAGGCAAATTCAGTCTTGCCGTGATGATTGTGGCTGCCGGTACCCAGATTAGGGCAGGGAAGTCCCATAAAGGACAGTCTGGAACCGTCTGTTCCCCCGCGCACGGGTTCACTGACCGGTAAACCGCCCAGCTGTCTGACCGCTTCGCAGGCATTATCAATCAGGTGCCAATGTGGCTTGATCTGCTCTGCCATATTATAGTAGGAATCCTTCAGTTCGACCTTGACGGTATCTGCACCGTATTTGGCATTGAGTGCTTGCGCTGCCTTGCACATGACCTCTTTTCTCGTCTCCAGCTTTGCCCGGTCATGATCCCGTAGGATATAATGCATCTCCGCATGGTCAACAATACCTGTAAAACGGTCCAGATGATAAAAGCCGTCATATTGCTCCGTATGCTCCGGACGTTCCAGTTCCGGCAGCATGGAGTTGAACTCCATGGCAAGAAGGGAGGCATTCACCAGCTTGTCCTTGGCACTTCCCGTATGAATACTGATGCCGCGAATGAAGACATCGGCGGAAGCGGCATTAAAGGTTTCGTATTCGATTTCTCCAAAAGCGGCTCCATCAACGGTATAGGCAAAATCAGCACCGAACCTCGCAACATCGAAGAGATCCGCTCCCTTACCGATCTCTTCATCCGGTGTGAAGCCAATTTTAATGGTTCCATGCAAAAGCTCAGGGTGATGATAGAATTCTTCCGCCATAGTCAAGATCTCTGCAATGCCGGCCTTATCGTCCGCACCCAGTAAGGTATTCCCGTCGGTAACCAATAAATCCTTCCCGAGATAATCGTTCAAAACCTCGTATTCCTTCGGATTCAGTGTCACATTATGCTCGCGGTTCAGAACGAGCTCGCTGCCATCGTAATCCTTGACGATTCTTGGATTAATATTGGTGAAGGGAACAGAATCCACGACATCCATGTGGGCAAGAAAACCGATGACCTTCCCTGACCAATTTTCAATATTCGCTTCTATGGTGCCGAATACATATCCGTGCTCGTCCATGGAAGCATCTTTGATTCCCAGGCTTTTCATTTCCTCTACCAAGGCAGCGCCAAAAGTTAATTGCTCCGGTGTACTGGGATGGGTTTTGCTGCCTTCACTTGAACCGGTCGCAAAGGCGGTGTATTTGATTAAGCGTTCGTAAGCTCTCATATTCTAACCTCCATAATGATCATTTTAAAATTTACTGATAGGCATATTATTTCACAAATTCGTGGTAAAATCTACCCTTGGTTTCAGAAAATGTTGTGCCAGGATTTCGAATGACAGCCTGCGCTTACCCTTTTTCTTGCTATCCCGGACAGGACCTGATGATACTGAAAGTATTTTCACGGAGCGTTGCAAAAAAGCGGGAGGGACAGGGAACTACTTTCTGAATAGCCCAAAAGTATTGACTTTGATGCAAAATAGTAACATAATCCATACATAATCTAAGCAATAATATCTTCGAAGAGATACAAACAAATCTATATCGCGATAGAAAGTATGTTTGGTACATTTTTGTTGGGTTATAACTAATACTATGGGAGGTATTTTAATGAAAAAAAGAATGTCCACTAAAATGATAGCCATGCTGTTAGCACTTGTCTTCATCATGAGTTCCCTGGCAGGATGCGCATCCTCTGCTAAGTCCCCGGATGACGGGAAGACCAATCCGTCGGATAATCAGCCGACCAAAGCGGCTGACAATGAAAAGGCACCGACAGAGCGCCAGAAGGTTAATTTCTGGTACTTATGGGGCGGTGAAGAAGGTAAGATCATCGAGAAGATTATTGCAGCATACAATGAGAGTCAGGATAAATACGAAGTCATCGGACTGAGTACCCCCGACCAGCAGAAGATCCTTACCGCCATCTCCGGAGGGAACGGACCGGATATTGTTGACGATTTCGGAGGAAGCGTTCCGAAGTATGCTTCCGAGGGCATCGCAATGCCTCTGGACGATTTTATGACGGCTGAGAACTTTGATAAATCCGTATTTGTAGATGCTGCTCTTGCCCAGCAGGTCTATGACGGAAAGACCTATGCACTTCCGATCAGTACCAATGTATTTGCATTGTATTACAATAAGGATATTCTTGCGCAGGCAGGCATCACCGAGCTTCCGAAGACTTTAGAGGAGCTGATGCAGATGTCTGAGCAGACCACCAAGATGAACGGGAAGGAAGTTGAAATCTTAGGTTCTCCGTTTATCACCGACAGCTACTGGTATTATTGCTATACCTACGCTATGGGCGGAAGCTTCGGCGCATCGGCAGACAGCCTTACCCCGGATAATGAAGCATTTCTATCAGTTTTGAATTATGCCAAGTCCCAGTCTGACAAATTCGGTTCGGACGCAATCACAAACTACATCACATCAGGTAATGCGAAGCGCTACACCCCGGAGGATCCCTTCTGCACCGGCAATCAGACCTTCCGTATCGACGGTCCCTGGTTCTATTCAATTGCAAGCGATGCAGGCGTGAACTTTGATATTATGCCTTTGCCCGGTTCCAGTGCCAAGGGCGGAGACGGCTATTCCATGGTGGATACTTCTATGGTTTATATCCCTACTACTGCAAAGCAGCCGGAAGGCGCATGGGATTTTGCCAAGTATATTTCCTCCGGTGCCGGAGCAGAGATCTTTGTAAAGGAAAAGGGAGATTTGCCTGCAGCAAAGGCATTAACCACAGATGAGTCGGTAGTCAACAGCAGACCTCACTATAAGGTATACTTAGACATCATTAACAAGAATCAGATGTTCTCCTTACCGCCCATGTCAGGCAGTGCAATTTATGACCAGAATTTAAAGCAGGCAGTTTCTTCCGTATTATTGGGAAGTTCCGTTGAAGATGCGAAAGCGCAATTGCTGCAAAGCATGGCAACGGTTGAGTAGCATGATTTAACAGTATTTATCAGGTATTTAGGAGCTGTATCAAAATAGTTGGCATCTTTATCTGGATGGGTTCATAATTCAGCATGAAAGTACGGGATATTATTTTGTTGCAGCTCCGTTTTATATTTTTGGAAAAATATGATAGGAGTGCCAAAAGCACCAAAGGTGCTGTTTGATACAAGATACTGCCCGGCAAGCAAGCTTTCCGCTCAAAAGCCTGTAACAAAATAAGTGTGGTGCACACTCATATCAGAGATTAGAATTGAAATTGCAGGGGACGGTGGTCTGAATGAAAAGTAATACAAAGAAAAAAAGGTTTGACAGTGAAGCAAGGAGTGGATTTTTGTTTGCCCTGCCGTGGATGATTGGTTTTTTGGTTTTCAGCTTTTATCCGATTGCTATGTCGGCTTATTACAGCTTTACGGATTTTAATGCAATCAAGGAGCCGACCTGGGTAGGTTTCGAGAATTACAGGCGCTTGTTTGCAGATCCGTTATTTTATAAGAGTATGGCGAATACTTTGTTTTTTGTTATAGTATCGGTACCGCTGACCATTATATTATCCCTGGTAATGGCCATGCTGCTGAATCTGAAGGTAAGGGGAAGAGCTATCTTTCGTTCCATTTTCTTCATACCGTCGATTCTGCCGCTGGTAGCATCTACTATGATATGGATTTGGATTTTAGATCCCCTCGACGGGTATTTAAATAAATTTTTACAGATTTTCGGAATACCAACCATTAACTGGCTGGGGAATCCGATCTATACGCACTGGTCGATTATTCTCATTGCGCTGTGGGGAATCGGAACCACGATGGTTATCTTCCTTGCCGCAATCCAGGATGTACCGAAGGAATTATATGAAGCCGCATCCATTGACGGAGCGAATACGATAAAGAAATTCTTCCGTATTACAATACCCGGAATTGCGCATGTGATGCTGTATCAGATTATTCTGGCTGTCATCAATGGATTTCAATATTTTTCCCAGGTATATATCATTATCACGGCACAATCCGGAAACCTGGTACAGGGTGCCCAGGGCGGTCCGCAAAACTCACTTCTTATGTACCCTCTGTATTTATACTATAATGCATTTTCCTTCCTCAAGATGGGGCGGGCATCCGCAATGGCATGGATTCTGTTCATGGTGGTAGGCCTCCTGTCCATCCTGCTGGTAAAGGGTTCAAAAAAATGGGTGTACTTAAAGTAAAGGAGGGATTATTACGAAACGAACAAGCTTCAATATAAATAAATTATATCGACTGATTCCATATGTATTTTTAATTTTGCTGGCCTGTATCTTTGTCTTCCCAATTGTGATCATGCTCACTACCTCATTTAAAACGTATGAGCAGGCCTTTGATCCGAAGATAGGCATATTGCCGGTCGAGCTGTATCTGGGCAATTACAAGGCAGTATTTGAGACGATACCGTTTTTCCGCTATTTGGGAAATACCATGTATATTACCCTGGCGAATGTGATCGCAACTCTGATTGTTACTCCCATGGTTGCCTATTCCCTGTCCAAGGTAAAATGGGGAGGAAGAAATATTATCTTTACCATCATTATGTCAACACTGCTGATCCCATATGCGGCAACCATGATTCCTATCTATAAGATCTGGGTGAAGCTGGGACTGATCGGCAGCTTCGCACCTTTGATTCTTCCGGCTTTCTTTGGATATCCCTTTTATATCATCCTGATGAGACAATTCATGCTGTCCATACCGGATGAGTTATTGGAGGCGGCGAAGATCGACGGCTGCGGCAGCTTTATGAGATTCTATAAAATTGCCTTACCGCTTGCCAAGCCCGGCCTGGCGACGATTACGATCTTTTCCTTTTTGAACACCTTCTCCGACTTTTTAGGGCCGCTGCTGTATGCGAATAACGCAGATCATTACACCTTATCCCTTGGATTACAGGCGTTCCTTAACGAGCATACCATTGAGTGGACTTCATTAATGGCGGCAGCGACACTGTTCATGGTACCGGTGGTACTTATGTTCCTGTTTGCTCAAAAGTATTTCATTGAGGGAATTTCAACATCAGGCTTAAAATAACAGAACGGGATACCGTGAAGAGAGGAAGTATACTATGACAAATGTGTTATATGTCCCTTTAGACGAAAGAGCATGTAATTATTATTTTCCGCAAAAGCTTGCGGCAATGACAAAGGATATGCAGCTGCTGCTTCCTGCCTATGAAGATATGGGATACTTAAAAACTCCTGCCCGGACGGACAAAATCTGGGATTGGTTGTTTGTAAATGCACGGAGCTGCGATTACGCAATTCTTTCCGTAGACACCCTGGTCTATGGGAATATCATCAATTCCAGAACACACCACCGTACCGTCTCGGAATGCCGGGACACGCTGGACCAGTTCAGAAAGCTGAAGGAACTCAATCCCAATCTGAAAATCCATGCCTTTAACCTGGCTGCCCGTGTAGCTGCCTATAATGATGCGCATGAAGACCCGGATTATTGGGCAACTCACGGACGTGATATCTGGAGATATACCTATCTTCTTGACAAAACCTCCCGGATGGAGAGCCCGGCCGAGGAAAAGGAAGAAATGGAAGCCTTAAAGGTAACCATCCCGGAGGAGTATCTGGCGGATTTTATGCAGCGAAGAGAGGTTGACCGCTTTACTAATTTATACTGTGTGGATCTGGTAAAGGACGGCGTATTTGACATCCTGACCATTCCGAAGGATGATACGGCGGAATACGGATATGCGGCAATGGACCAGGCGGCGATTGCCAAAAAGGTCTACAGCGAACGGCTCATGGGCCGGGTATTGGTTTATCCCGGAGCGGATGAGGTCGGCAGTGTTTTATTCACCCGGGTGTTTAATCTCGTACATAATTATACACCAAGAGTTTATGTACGGTATTCCTCCACCTTAGGGCCGACGATTATCCCAAGATATGAAGACCGGCCGCTCCATGAAAGCATCAAGTCGCAGATTACTTCCATCGGAGGCATCTGTGAAGACAACTCTGCCAATTCGGACTGCATGCTTGCAGTCAACGCTCCGGGAAAGTATATGATCGAAGCCTCGGAGCAGCATAACAAGGATCTTACCTTTACCAGTCATATCAATATGCACGAGTTTTTACGCTATATCAAATACTATATAAAGCAATACAAAAAATCCGTCGGCGTTGCCGAGGTATCCGTATGCAATGGATGTGAAAGAGAGTTTATGGAGTTTGCGCTGAGCGAGCAGATCCTGCATCTGATCCAGGGAGCAGGCGGCTGGAACACATCGCAGAACACCATCGGCGTCGTTCTGGCTCAGACGGTGATATCCAGCTATTACGACTGCTATTTCCGTGACTATGAATTATTTAAAGCAGCCGAGGAATTCAAGCTGCGCAATATTATCTGCGATTGGCTCTATCAATCGGTGGTATTGCAAAGATGCAAAAGCGAGAACAAGGACAATATTGACCCCTATTCCCTGGGCGTTCATTATGACGAGGTCAGAGATTATTTTGTACGGGAAATCGAGAAGGAAATCCGGTTGAAGTTCGGTGGAATGTATAAGGGTGCCGGGATAGAGCTGGTTAATCTGTATTTTAACTGGGACGGTATCTTCTATATTAATTTCGACATTAAATTAAACGGGATTAAGCACATCCTGTAACTGGTTCATGGGCGTTCCGCAAAGCCCAAATATATAAAGTAAGGTAAGAAAAAGATGATTGAGAACAAAGGTGTTTTAAAATCCATCGAACGGGGATTAATTGTATCCTGCCAGGCTCTGGAAGATGAACCGTTGCATGATTCCTTTATCATGGCCAAGATGGCATATGCGGCAAAGGAAGGCGGAGCAAAGGGCATCCGGGCCAATTCCGTAGAGGATATTATAGAGATAAAAAAGCTGGTGGATCTGCCGATCATCGGAATTATCAAGAAGGTATACGGCTCCAATCCGGTATTTATTACTCCCACGGAG
>JAEZFH010000291.1 GCA_023437885.1 Bacillota bacterium
GAATACGGCTGGTCATCAACGGTATTCTGCTTAACAGAGACATTCTGGGGAAATGAGGTATTGGATGCAGCTGCAAAACTGGACAAGCATGAAGCCGCTCAAAAAATTACCGAACGTATTTGCCTTCTCAATCCGGATGCAGAAAAGAAGAAAATACTGAAATTTATTATGGGGTAACAACAAAGGAGTAAACAAGCAAAGGACTGCCGGTAAGATACTGGCCGTCCTTTGCTTGTTGCACCCGATGGCGCATGCCCTCTTATTATTCTTTGCTTCAGCAAAGCAAGGAAGCTTGTGTGGGTAATCCAAATATCATATCGTGTCCCGATTGTTATGTCCGTCCGGGCTTATGCGATTAAGGGCCTCCAGCACCTCCTCCTTATACGGAATAGACGGAGACGCACCCTTTCTCGACACTGCAATCGAGGAAGCCATTGCAGCCCGCTTCAGCGCTTCTTCCACCGTCAGCCCTTCAATTCTACCGGCAAGATAATAACCGGTATAAGTATCACCTGCTGCGGTTGTATCCGCAACCTCCACCGGGAAAATATCCTGTTTTGCAGTTTTATCCTGATATCTGTACCGAGCCCCCTTATCGCCCAGCGTCAAAAGTATCTCCGCTGATGGGTATCTCTTTGACAACCGTTCTAACATCCCCTCTGTTTCCTGGCTTTTTGCAATCTGTCTTGCCTCAATCTCATTCACAATGAACAAACTTACCTTTTCCAGACGGCAGGCATCGATTCTTTCGTTATAGGGAGAGGGATTTAACACTATTTTCATTCCCCTGTCATAGGCACGGTCAATAATGTATTCCAGCTCATTGATTTCGTTCTGCAGTACAACCAAGTCTCCCTCTTCAAACTCCGAGAGGACTTCATCCACGTACTCCTTTGTAAAGGCATAATTGCTTCCCTGAAATAAAATAATGCTATTTTGGCCGTTTCTGTTTACTTGGATAATTGCATGCCCGCTTCCGATGCCGACGGTTCTGATCCAGGTCGCGTCAACACCGGCCGCAATACACGCATTCTTCAACATCTGTCCGTCCTCTCCGATCAGCCCCGCATGATATACCGAAGCTCCGGCCTTGGCAAGAGCGATGGATTGATTGAGTCCCTTACCACCGCAGAAAAGATCAAGCTTCGTTGAAGATATCGTTTCCCCTTCCTCCACAATATGATCCAGGTAATAAACATAATCAATATTTAAAGATCCAAAATTCAATACCTTCATCTAATCATCTCCTGCTCAGATAATTTCCAAAACGGCAGCAAAACCTTCGGTGCAATATCACCCGCTTTTTCAGCATTATGCGGCGTACCTATACTCAAGACCTCTCTTCCTCCACTTCCAGATCCTTTATTACCTTTTCGATAATTTCTTCAAAGGCTCCTTCAAAGATCTTCATGGAGCAGGCAAACATCAGGTTGGCAGGATAGTCAAAATCCTCCACATTGCTTCCGGTCTGGTCACGGTATCCTTCTTCCGCACCCAGATGGGGAATGCGGTTGATCAATTTATCCGTATGATCCATGTAGCCATACAGTCTTTTCCCTAACTGAAAGCCCATTCCGCATTCAAACCCGACATCATTGTTGATTTCATAACCCCGGTAATCATTTAAATTGGCAATAATAATATCACAGTTTCTTACCTGCTCCTGATAATTGTCGAATACATTCGCAGCCCAAACATAAGGGTTATCCGTATCAATTTTATCAACTCCCGGAGCCTGGTCAAGAGGGGATACCGCTTCGTATCCATAGCTTCTGCAGATTCTCTTCATCCGCTCATAGGCAGCTGCTCCGTCCGCCTCATATCTTTCAAATCCCGACAGATAGATAAGCGGCCTCTGCATTTTACTTTCCGCAACGATGCGGGAAGGATTTACAACTGTTTTACATTGTACCTCTAATTGAACACGAGAGTGGTTTGCCGAATACGCTTGATACTTTTGCTCCTCCTCAATATCGGTCATCAGCATTTTCAAGCAGTCATCAAAATCCCCTTCTACGATCTTTGTCGATCCGATCACGGAAGGCGCAAAGGGCAACTGAGCATAAGGCATTCTGTTTCCTCTCTCATCATACACCACTCCGTCCTTTAACACCGCCTGCTGGTTCTTGGTGGCAAGGCTTCTCTTATCCCGGGTATACCCATAGCATCTGGCTCCTTTTGCGTACGCCATACCGATTTCATATATCGTACCGCTATCCGCTTCCGCTCCCCGGTATGCCTCCAGATCGGCAATGATGACGGTGGTTTTATCCATGTCCTCCTTTAAGTCCGCGAAGATACTGTCCGCCCTCTTTTGCTTATCGGGATTGTCCATGTCCAATGGATTATCATTGGGAAGAGTAACCCCGAAGCCCAGGGATTCGGCCCGGACACGCATGGCCTTCAGCATATGAAACCCACCGGTATAAAAGCATTCCGGCCCGGCAATATAGATTCCTTCCTTTTCAAAAAATTTGTGCTGATATCGATACATAATTTTTCTCCTATTTCAAGACCAATTCCATGAGTAACTGCAAGAAGCGTCCGCAATCCGCCTTGCTTCCGATTTCAATCACCGGAAGCTGCTCCCATACATGATGATGACGGCGGTCAATTACGGTCATTCCCAGTGTAAGACCGTCCTTTGTCTCCACTCCGACATGCGCCTTCATGGTCTCCACAAGGGTGGGATCAATGACATAAGCAACGGCCATACAGTCAATGACGGTACAATATGCATCAAAGCCTCTTCCGTTCACAAACCGGATCGCCTGCAGCAGGAATTTTGCCTCTTTCCTATTGCTGTCTTCCAATTTTTTAACATCGCTGTCACTGAAGTTCACATCAAAATATGTAGCTACATCAAGGCCCAGGGCTACTAATTTGACTCCGGATTCATATACAATCTTGGATGCTTCGGGATCCACATAAACATTCCACTCACTTTGAGGCGTATTCCCGGTCGCATTTAAAAAGGCATACTTGTTGAGTCCAAAGGATCCTGATATTGCAACAATTTCTTTAATCATCGTTTTGATTTCAGGTGCGATCGTCATTGCTAACGCGATATTACTCATAGGGCCGGTCACAACCAGTGTTACCTCTCCCGGATTCGCCTTAACCAGATCTATAATCAAATCCACCGCAGTTTTCTCGGAAAGCGGCAGCTTCGGCTCCGGAAGGTAATTTTCAGCCTGACCGTCCTTTCCATGGGTAAACGGATCGCTGGGCACCTCTCTGACCAACGGCTTAGACAGGCCGCGGGCAACCGGAATGTTGTCAATCTGCATCAATTCCAATACTTTTCTTGCATTTACGCAGGTGACCTCTACCGGATAGTTGCCATTCACTGTTGTTACGGCAAGCAGCTCGATATCCGGGGATTTTACCGCCATAACAATCGCCATGGAATCGTCCATTCCAGGATCACAATCAAGGATTATTTTCTTCATATTTACCTCCATAATGCCGCTTTACGGCAGCTCAATTAATCTTCCATTACCTTTACGTAGAATTCTCTGTTTCTGGGACCGTCAAACTCCAGAAAATAAATCCCCTGGGAGCCGCCTACCAGTAACTTCCCTTCATGCACAATAAAGGTCAGGGTCACTCCCAGCAATGCCGATTTGACATGTCCCGCCGCATCCTGAGGGGTGTCGTGCTGATGTTTGAAATCGATTCTGGTGGGAATCAGCCTTCTGATTTCTTCATCTAAATCCGTAAAACCATGGGGGTCCCAAGGGGAAAAGACTGCCATCCCCGCAGTAGAATGCATGTTGTGCACGATACAGATGCCTTCCAAAATCCCGCTTTCCTCCACGGTCCGCTTTACGTCTGCGGTAATATCACATACCTCATTGTATTTTGTTTCAAGGGTAAATTTCTTTAATACAGCCATGTTCCCTTCCTCCTCACACTAACCAACCTTCCGCTGCCTGGCAGCGGATGACTGGCCTTTTTGGCGCACTTTTCTGAATTACTATCCCTTCCGCCTTCCTGCGGTTGTGCAAATCCACTTTTTACTTCACTATAATCTCACTGTTTTTCACACAGTAGCCATCCTTGCAGAAGGTCCAGTCCCCTTCGCATCCCCGGCCGTATTTTTC
>JAEZFH010000393.1 GCA_023437885.1 Bacillota bacterium
GGGCAGTCCGGTTATAATATTAAGCTTGGTTCCGTTTCCTGAAACCCTTGATACTCTTCCTCTATGGGATACATAAAGAAATCCGTCCAGATAGTTTACCCCGGTTATTGCCTGGTCAAAGCCCTCCGCCATGACCTCAAAATTTTTAATCACCATCTGAAGTACCCGGGGATTGCCCGAAACTATTCCCGACTCTGCTACAATCAAGCTTCCGCTCTCAGTAAACAGCATACTTACAGGTTCATTCAGGCCATAAGAGAACACCTCGATGCTATATCCTGTAACGACATTGATATCTGCCGGATCTAAATATCTTCTGTTATATGTACTGTCAGTTTCGCTTGCAGTTAATTTCGTTATCCCATCTGATTGCATCAAGCAGTAATCCCCCCAGTATAATATTCAGTAAAATATATTCCAGGAGCATATATTTAGACTTACTATTTAACCCGATCCCGGTACCTTACTTCTCCCTCCGGGGAGACCATTTTCAGCTCGTCTTCCCTATCGGTTCTCTTCTTGCGTCTGTATCCCACCGCCTGCATAACCCGGTCCGTCAGTACCATGGAAATCTCTTCCTTCCTCTCGCAGGTCAGTGCTTCCCACGGGATATCCTCACCATGAACTGTCACAAACATCCTGCCGGTAATTTGATTTTTATCCAATTGATACACCTCCTGTATATTCTATGAGCCATGGCTTGGCAATTTGGCCTTGAATCATCAAAACAGCATAAAACATGGATGCAAAGCTGCGTATGAATACATTTCCTGTCTCATATGTTGATGTGAGAAGGATTCATCCCAGGCACACAAGGATGCCTTCCGGATGGAAAGGATCTGCCCGATGCAAACTGCCGCACTCTATGTCCGCGTATCCACCGATGACCAGGGTGAATATTCCCCCGATGCTCAAAAGAGATTATTATCCGAGTATGCTCTGAAGCATAATCTGCTTATCCCGGAAGAGTTCATCTTTATTGATGACGGTATCTCCGGCAAAAGAGCTGACAAGCGTCTGCAATTCCAGCATATGATCGCCCTGGCCAAATCGAAGGAGCATCCCTTTGATGTCATACTCGTATGGAAGTATTCCCGCTTCGCCCGCAATCAGGAGGAAAGCATCGTCTACAAATCCTTGCTGAAGCGCAACCGGGTAGATGTAATAAGCATCTCTGAGCCCATGATTGACGGACCCTTCGGAAGCTTGATTGAGCGAATCATCGAGTGGATGGATGAATATTACTCCATCCGCCTCTCCGAGGAAGTAACCAGGGGAATGACCGAGAAGGCACTGCGGGGGGAATACCAGGCAGGGGCTCCCTTCGGTTATGAGATGAGGAATGGACGGCTCTGCGTTCAAGAGGAGCATGCGCTTATTATCAGGAACATCTTTGATATGTACTTAAACCAATCCCTGAGCTTCTTTGCCATCGCACGCCATTTGAATGAGCTCGGACTTCCTACGGCAAGGGGAAATAAGTTTGAAAACCGTACCATAAAATATATCATACAGAATCCGGTATACAAGGGGTGGGTCCGATGGAAGCCCGGCAGGAAAGCATCGCTGCAAGCGCAAGGGGAGCCTGGCAGAAAATTGATTCTTAAGAAAGGAATGCATGAACCGATCATCTCCGAAGCTCTTTGGGAAAAAGCAAATGACAAGCTTAGGAAGGAATACCGGCCCAAATATGCAAAGCCGGGGGAGACAGGAACACATTGGCTCTCCGGCATACTCTATTGCAGCAGCTGCAATGGCGTAATGGTATCCACAGGCTCCACCGGCGGCTTTCAGTGTAATAATTATTCCAAGGGAAAATGCGGTGTATCTCATTACGCCAAGTACCGGAAAATAGAAGAAGCGGTCCTCAGCCTGTTAAAACAGCTCCCGGAATACGGCAGCTGCCATTATGAAATCGCTCCAAGGGATACCCAAATGAGTAAGGATCTCTTCCAGGCCGGCTTAAGAAAATTGGAGCAGAAGGAAGAAAAGATCCGCGCTTCTTATCTTAACGGCATCGATACTTTGGAGGAATATATGGCAAACAAGATCAGACTGAAGGAGGAGCGCAGAGAATGGGAAGAAAAGATCGATTATTATAAGAATAATTTGCCTTCCGCAGATCTCACGGATATTCTGCCGAATAGAATTTATTCTATATACTCAATCCTAACCTCGGATGCAGACGTACACCTAAAGAATACCGCTCTCAAATCTATCGTTAAAAAAATTATTTACGATAAGCAAAAGGAGAGCGTTGATCTTTATCTGTTCCACTCATAAGGCAACGCAAGCTGTTCACTATTTTCAATCTGCCGCATATAATTATGCTAAGGTGATCCTTGCGAAGAAGAGTACCAGCGGGAGACGGTATCTTCCATTGGTAATAACTATAAAACGCCGCAAATGCGGCAGATGGAGGTTATTATGGACGAATGCGAACTTGTCACCCTGGTTTCCGCAATAGCCTGTGCCATATCAAAAGGCTGCTCCGACGATGAGCTGGCTTTGCTTTCCGCCGTTTTTTCCCAGCTCGGAGATACTCTCGTAACCATAATTTCCAGGCGGGAGCTGAACAAATTTGATAGTAGCTGCACTAGTACGGCCGTTACCGAACAAGTCCGGCAGTAATTGAACAAATTTGACAGGAACTATACAAAATTCTTAATAACCGGACAAGCCCGCCAGTGCCTGTACAAGCCGGGCTTATAAACAGCCATATCAATTGCATTGAATAATTCCTTCCCGTTTGCAGACACTACTAAAAACAGAAAGGAGCGTCCCATTATGAGCGAAAGTAAAAATACGTCCTCCAAAAAACAGGGGAAAAGCAGTGCATCGAATGATGTCTCCAACTACAGGTACAATCCCAAAGTAGAGACTCCAAATCCCAAGGCAGCGACCAATAAAAGGCCCTCCTCAGGCAATATCAAAGGAGTATGAGTAAATAGGCTGTAACCGAATACCAATTTTCACTCAGCAGGAATCTACTTCTTCAGTGAAGATTGGTATTCAACCTTATCTGCGCAGACAGCATTACAATAATTTTATAATATCAAACTGAGAATTCATCGATGTCCAAAGCTGGGGATAATAGTACATGATATTCCAAATTCCGCTTCCGACCAATGAATATTTCCTGACCAAATCAAACAATCCTTCTAAACTGCGCGCATCGATAAACCATACCATATGATCGATCGGAATGCCTATGTTCAACTGGTTATAGTAGTAAAACGGCGTCTGAGAGGCTTCATCATACTGTATGGTCGTTCCGGTATCATAGGCTAATTGGAGAACGGCATGAATTGACATTAGAAGAGCTGTAGTTTTGTTTGGTACAAAAGGGAGCTGCCAGTCATACCCAAGAAAAGGTATTCCGATAATTATTTTATTGGAAGGCACCATCGTCGATACATAGCTGATCAATGTCTCCACATGATTTATATTACTGACCGGGGAAGGAGGGTTGGTATTCATTCCCCATAAGAACTTCAGGAACAGCAAGCCATCGGCACTATCGCTCAGGACAGAATAGTCAATCTGCAGGGCATCGATCTGGGAATTGGAATTATTCACATCATAGTTTATGGAAATAAGGAATACAAGCCCCTCTTGATGTAAGCGATTTGATAATTTATTTACATAATTCTGATAGAGCTGCTGGCTGCTCTCACTCAAATAGTTAAATACCATGTTTAATCCCAGATATCCCTTGTTCTTTATAATCTCCATCAATTGCTCCACATTATTATCCTGGTATTCCTCGCTAAGCAGCAAGTTAAACTCCACCTCCGCATTGGGCTCTCCCTGGGGCGTCAGTGTCATAATCATCAGCAGTGGAAGCGTACCGTATTCTACTGACGTTTTAATAATATCGGTATCATCCCGGAATTGAGTAATATTTCCCTTATCCACAGTCGTATAATTAAGGATTGAAAGATACGTAAGATTAGGTAAAATCTTGATCAATGTCTCCCGCTTCGCATAGGGGTAGGCAAATCCGTTGGTTGTAATGCTTCCGGATGTATTATAGCTGATCACCAAGGTTTCACCGGGATAGATATATTCCCTTTCCAAAAGAAAAGGATTATTCCGCAGTATTTGCATTACCTGTACGTGATACAGGTCTGCTATACTTTGCAGGGTATCCCCTTCCTTGACGATATGGGTTTCCTTGGGATGTGCTATTACCAGTGCCTGGCCTTTCACCAGATCAAATGGATAGGTCAAACCGTTATCCACGATTAACCGCTCTACCGATATCCCGAATTTTTCTGCAACCGAACGGATGCTATCTCCCTCTTGGGCCACGTATATCTCCATATCATACTCCATTCTGCCGAAACACCGCGAATTTGAGACACGAAAGCAGAGCTCTCACCTTAGACAGATACAATATTTTTCACGCTACTTCTGAATTGTTCATGTCGTTATTAATATATGAGAGCAAAGGATAAATATTTAACAAAATTATGGAATCTTATTAATCACTCAGGAAAAGGCCGGTTCTATGCAAATGCAATCAGGACCTCCAAATTGGCTTATAATTACCTGTGCTAACTTGGGATTTCTCTCTGTAATATTTACAGGATGCTGTAACCTTCTCTCATAACTCCACATACATTAGCACCTTCCTTCCCACGGCCAGGGATCTTCAACCCAGGTCCAATGATTATCAACTTCCACACGATATGATTCAATCGGCCCGTAACATTTGGTATATTCCTGAACAGCTTCATTCCTTACCTTTGATACTTTGCTCCAGTACTCCAAAGCAGCTCTGTCCGTAGGATGAGTATCCAGAAATAATCTGAGTTCATCGCAGACAAAGCTGGTTGCTTCTATGCATGCAAATAATTTCTCCCGGTTATTTCCATCCATCCTATTTACATCCCCTTCCATACCAGTTTAAATCAAGTTCCTTAAACATCGTTCCGTTCGCTAATGCTGTGAATTCGTTATCGTATATGTCCCTGAAGCGCTGCCAGGGTACATAGCACATACCGATGGGAAAACGTTCCGTTCCCCCATCAAAGCAGTCTTTTTCACGCATGCTATCCGGTGTAAATCCGCTTACAACATCACCACAAACAGGCTCCGGCCGATAGGGTGCAACATTTCGGTTATTCCCTCCGCTGTTCCCCATTGTGCCGCGATACATCCGTCTATCCATAAAACTAGACTCTCCTTTCAAATTCAATCATTTGGCGAGCAACATTCTGTTTGATTCGTTGTTCTATACATATTATGAGTCGGGGACAATTCGGTGCCTGTATTCTGGCTTTTATCAGGAAGTTGAAGGCATTTATTTCGTTTTGGCAGGAATATAATTATAGTAAATCCGCATAGGAATCATTCTCTAATCATTGACAATACCTTCTTTTTACTATAATATTTTAAGTATAATTAGCATAATCAGATACTGGATAAGGGGAGCGCACTGCATGTATCATTTTATTATTAACCCAAAGTCAAGTTCCGGCAGAGGTATCCGCTATTGGTGGGTTGTGAAGGATGAGCTGGATAAACAGCAAATAGAATATAATACATACTTTACGAAGCATATGGGACATGCGACAGAGCTTGCCAGACAAGTATGCGAAGACAATGCAGGAATCAAAAACATCGTCATATTGGGCGGTGACGGAACCGTTAACGAAGTTATTAACGGCATCCTGGATTTTAGCGAAGTGCTGCTGGGATACATTCCCTCCGGCTCCAGCAATGATTTGGCCAGGAGTCTGAAGATCCCCAGGGACCCCTTGGAGGCTTTGTCCAGAATTCTAAAACCCAGTAAATTTCAATATTTGGACCATGGAATGATTACTTTTATTGATAAAGAGCAGGAGCCCAGACGGTTCACCTGCTCCAGCGGTATGGGCTATGATGCTGCCGTGTGCCTGGAGGTTCAGGAATCTCCCTTAAAGAAAAACCTGAATCGGTTTGGAGCCGGCAAATTCGTCTATATCGCTATCGCAATCAAGCAGGTTCTGACAGCTCCCCGCGTGACTGCTACCGTCACGGTGGACGGCATAAAAAAAGACCTCTTCCATAAGGTCCTTCTTATATCCAATATGATTCATAAGTATGAGGGCGGCGGCCTGCTGATGGCACCGAACGCCGATCCCAATGACGGAAAACTGACCGTAACCCTGGTACATAGCTTAAGTAAGGCAATGGTTTTATTTCTTCTCCCCACCATCTTTACCGGGAAACATATCAGACACCGGGGAGTTGAAACCTTTCACTGCTCGGAGATAGAAATTCAGACTGATATTAAGGCTGCCGTTCATACGGACGGAGAGGTTCCGGCGGTATGCTCCCACATCAAGGCAAGCTGTATCCATGAGCAAATACGAATGATTCTATAAGGAAAGCAGGCAAAGAGAGATGCAAAGGCGAACCAATATTCAAGATTCCTCCTTAATAATTATCCTAAGTATTACTACGATATTAGTTCAGTTTGTAATATATTATTTCTTTGCTGCTTTTTATATCATCTGGGGCGTTGCCATCCTTGCAGCCTTAATCAGCTGCCATATCCTGCTGGAACACACCATGTCCTACCCTACCTGTTTTAACTATTCCTCCTTAGTATTATTTATGAGTGCCATAATCCTGTTTTTATCCTTCCTGGGTAAGTCCTCATCTTTCCTGCCGTATAGCACTGCTATGCTGGGAATCGCTGTAATTAACTGGCTCCTGCCCTGCCTCTACTGCTATTTGCGCAATATGCTCGACTATGGAACACGCTTCACGGATTACCGGCTATTTTACCGTAATGACTCCCTGCTTTTTTTCTTCCTGTACCTGGGCGTTTTGTTTTACGGCTGTTTTGCTGAAGCCGCTTTTCCTCTGGTATACCG
>JAEZFH010000401.1 GCA_023437885.1 Bacillota bacterium
CACGATAAAATCCTTAGCTCCGGATTGAATGGACTCGATTACCATTGCCTGCTGTCCCATAGCAGAACACATAATTACATTCGCACTGGGATCCGCAGCTTTAATCTTCTTTAATGCCTGAATGCCATCCATCTCCGGCATGGTAATATCCATCATAACCAGATCAGGCTTTGTTTCCTGATACTTGTCCACAGCCTTTAATCCATTCTCAGCCTCACCAGCAATGTTATAACCATTCTTAGTCAGGATATCCTTGATCATCATTCTCATAAACGCCGCGTCATCACAAATTAAAATACTCTTTGCCATGTTCATTCTCCTATCTTCTTCTGTTTTGATTTTTCATAAACTTACTTTTGCTTTATGATTTCTGTTACTCGGATACCGAAGGCTTCTTCCATTACAACTACTTCACCCTTCGCAACAAATTTTCCATTTACAAGCACGTCGATCGGCTCGCCAGCTAATCGATTCAATTCTATAATAGTTCCGGGTGAAAAGTCCAGTATTTCTTTAATAGATTTGCTGGTTCTTCCTAATTCGACGGTTACTTCCAGAGGAACATCCATTAATAAGTCAATATTTTCCGGCTGTACCATGCCTCCCGTCATTGGAGCGAAGGGGGTAAACTGCACCTGTGACACATTCACATCCTGTACCGGCGGCATCATATATGGCATAGCCTGAGGCATTCCCTGAGGAGGATATCCCATATTGGCATAGGGATTATATCCCTGAGGCATCGGTATCGGTGCCGGTTGCTGCTGCACCGGCTGCGGAGGCGGAGCCTGTGTCTTCTTCGGTGTATTATCCACCGGCGGCCTGGTGGGAACATCTGGCTCCATCGAGGTTGCCTGAATGAATTGCTTAAAGAGATCTCTTGCGAAATCGAAGGGATAAAGCTGCATCAGCACACTGTCCACCAGATCCCCTATCTCCATATGAAAGGAGACACGTACAAAGCTGCCCTTCAAAAAGTCTGCAATATCCTCACCGCTCATGTTCTCATATAAATCCACTACTGCCGAGGAAGGCGGGCTGATATTTACTCTTTTTTCCAACATCGAGGATATGCTTGTTGCCGCAGATCCCATCATCTGGTTCATAGCCTCACTGATGGCGCTTAAGTGAAGATCTGTGAGTTCACCGGCAATGTTGGTGCCGTCTCCTCCCATCATTAAATCCGTGATAACCTTGACATCTTTCTCTTTTAAAATAAGTATGTTATTACCGTCAAGCCCGTCCTCATAATAAATTTGAATAAACACACAGGGCTTGTCATAGCTGTTAACAATATCCTTCCAGGTTGCATACTCTACCACCGGGGTAGTAATATTTACACGTTGATTTACCAGGGAAAACAGTGTTGTTGCGGCTGTTCCCATACTAATATTGGAGATTTCGCCAATCGCATCTTTTTCCGCATCCGTCAGCGTCTCTGTCACTGTGCTATCCGAGCTTTCCGTACTCATGCCGTTCAGCAAAGCATTTATCTCTTCTTGAGATAGCATACCATCCATAGTCTGTTACTCCTCTCCTCTGATTATTGATGAAATTTTTACCGCATAGGAACCTGAGGATGCACCCGGAAGTGCGGTAAATTTATTTAAGTTACCGACATAGACGGCTAATTCATCTTCCACCTTTGAGTTTAACTTAATAATATCCCCACGCTGCATGTTCATAAAATCATTTACTGAAATCGTACTTTTACCAAGTACTGCCCGTATTGGCACCCTTGCCTTGGATATGGCAATCTCAATAACATCCTGATAGGATTTGTCATCGCTCATCTGCATTGTCGAATACCAATACTTTGTATTCAATTTATCAATAACCTTTTCCAGGCATACATAGGGAAGACAGATATTCATCATACCTTCAATATTGCCGATTTTTAAATTTAAGGTTACAATCGAAATCATCTCACTGGGAGATATAATCTGCGCAAATTGGGAGTTTGTCTCGATTCGCAGCAGTCTGGGCTGCAACTGAATCACATTGGCCCACGGCTCACGGAGCAAATTTGTACAGATGTTAAAAATACGCTCGATTATTGTCAACTCTATCTCCGAGAAATCCCTTACCTTCTCAAGAGGATATCCTCCTCCGCCTAACATTCGGTCCACGATCGCATACCCCAGATTGTCCGCCAATTCAAGAATAATATTTCCTTCCAGAGGAGCGAAATCAATAATCCCAAGCAGTACCGGATTTGACAGGGCATTGGTAAATTCCGAATATTGTACTGCTTCCGAGTTAATTACCTCTACCTGTACATTCTTTCTCAGGTAGGCCGGCAAATTCGTGGAAAGCAGTCTCGCATAATGTTCAAATATTATGTTCATTGTGCGAAGGTGTTCCTTCGAGAACTTGGAGGGTCTGGCAAAATCATAATTCTTTACCTGCTTTTCTGACGATTGCTTATAATCATCCGCATCTAGTTCACCGCTGCTTAGCGCAGCAAGCAGGTTGTCGATCTCATTTTGGGATAAGACGTCGCCCATTGTCATTTCCTCCCTGACATACTAGTTACATAATAACATAAAATAACAAGAAAATCATCCTTTTTTGAGCAAGCCGCTTCATTACCGCTTAGGTAATTCTTACTTGATAAGGTATTCCTATTGAAGCACTAAACTGCCAAAAGAAACATTAACAATAAAATCGGATTGCATCAATTCCTGAATACGGACAACGACCTGGTTCTTGATCTCTGTCTTTTTGGTATTTACTTCATCCATGGTATACTTCGCAAACTCTTCCTGAACTATTTCCTTGATCGCGTTCTCATTTTCCTTGATCTTAGGATTGAGGGTTTCATAGTCCTCACTTTTGGTGTTCATGGAAAGGGATACATTCATCAGCGCATAATGGTTTTTTCCATCCGTGCTTTTCAGATTAATGGTCAGCTTTTCCTCAATATTATAGGTTACGATATCCGATACCGTGAACCCTTCACCATCCCCTTCCGGCGATTCCAGTTCCAATTCCACGATGGATGCAACCTTATCCATCAAACGGCTGGTCTTGCTCGCGGCCGGGACAATGGTAAAAATCAATAACGCCAGCAATACCGTATTAATCAGCGTGATTGCCATGATAATAATCGTTAAAATATTCTTCTTCATAGAAACCTCCATGCTGCTATATAACAGCTATTATACTGGGCAAAAGCACCCTGCGTACTTTCTGCCGGTTGAGACAAATTTTCAACCTTGGAGATATACCGCTGAAGCGGTATAACAATATCCGAAAGAAGGTCAACATGAATTTTTACCTTCCTGGCGGATTCCTTCTGGAATTTTGGTATTATAATCCTTACTGATCACTCTTCCTCCGGAAAAGCCTCATCATATTATAGACAGCACCGTACCAAGGATTAATCACCGCTGTATTCATTATAAATTTTTATCTCGATTCTACGGTTCTTGGCTCTGCCCACCGCAGTCGCATTACTGTCAATCGGCTCGTATTCACCGCGTCCGGAGTATTTAAGATGCTGCGGGTCCATCTTGCTATTATTTATTAAATATTCTGCCGCATTCAGGGCTCTTGCCGAAGAAAGCCAGTTATTATCCCGAAAAGCGGTACTGGTCATCGGCACATTATCCGTATGTCCTGTTATCTCTATGGTATAGCCGTTAAATTTTTGAAGGATTTGACCTACTTTATCCATGACGGGCTCGGCGGCTTTTTTTATGTCCGCTTTACCGGAATCATAGAGCACGGATCCCTTCAGAGTCAGCTGTACAAACCGGTATTCCGGGTCAATGCTAAGCTCGACATAGTCGCCAAGGTTATGCTGCCCCTTCAAATCAGACAGCTCATCATACATGGATGCAGAGGCGACTTTCATTTCCTTTTCTATACGTTCTAAGGCCTCCGACAGCTTTGTATTCGCCGACCCGCTTGGTGTTTCCTCTATTTGGGAACCCTCTCCGCTGCTCTCCGGATTGCCATTCTCTTCGGCGTCCATATCCTCCCCGGATTCAACACTCGCCTTACCCATGGAATTATAGAACTGATCCAGTTCATTCAACTGTGTCATCCCAGAGGAGATTAAATTGCTTTCACCGACGGCGGATAGACCTCCATCCAGGATACCAACAGAATTTGCCAGGGATTTTGATATTTGTTCAAATTTCTCAGCATCTACCGTGGACGCGGCAAACAGCATAACGAAGAAGCACAGAAGCAGATTCA
Organism: Bacillota bacterium; assembly: GCA_023437885.1. Lineage (GTDB taxonomy): Bacteria > Bacillota > Clostridia > Lachnospirales > Lachnospiraceae > Mobilitalea. Next base: position 4,207 of record JAEZFH010000401.1, read on the forward strand.
TTAAGTCTGCAAAGGTATTCAGCCAGGGGGCATTTCCTCCTCCTGCTCCTTCCTCCCTCTTCTTTCTAGCCAACGCTTTCACCGCCTTCTTCCTTCATTGCAGCTCTGCGTACTGGTGACAGGAAGGATTTTAATTTTTCTTCGATTACCCTGGGATTCTCGCCTGCCTGAATCGACAGAAGTCCTTCCACCATTACTTCCTTAATCATAATTTCCTGTGCATTCTTTGCCTTTAATTTAGTGGATACGGGAATACAGATCCAGTTGGCAATCATAGCGCCATAGAAGGTTGTAATAAGTGCTACTGCCATATTCGGTCCTACCGACTTGACATCATCCATCTTCTTCAACATATTAATCAGACCGATCAAAGTACCAATCATACCCCAGGCAGGACCCATCGCCCCCAGGGAATCCCAGAAGCCAATTTTGCTGGAATGTCTTGCTTCAATACAGTTTAATTCCGTCTCCAGAATGCTGCGTACTAATTCAGGATCTGTACCGTCAACAATGAGTAATACTCCTTTTTTCAGGAAGTCATCCTCAATGCCGTTTGCTGCTTCTTCCAAGGCCAGCAAACCTTCTTTTCGGGCAACATTGGATAGATCAATGATCTGCCGTATCGTCTGCTCCTCATTGGCAGGCAATGTCGTCATGGCGTGCCTGATGCTTGCCAGATTTTCCAAAAATCCTTTCAAGCTGGGTGACATGAAAAGAACACAGCATAGACCTCCTCCAATGGTAATGAAAATGGACGGAGGATCATAAAAG
>JAEZFH010000502.1 GCA_023437885.1 Bacillota bacterium
AGGCTACAGATATCCAACCATGGGGCATTTGGCAAGTCTAGATACTGCAACCAAAGGAAGTAGAAACAGACTTCTAGCAATGGCAGGATTTTAAGAAGGTTTTGTATGGTAATAAATGGTGCCAACGTTTACTTGACAGTAACATTTATATGGATAAACGTCCCTTGTATATTTACACGCAAAAAAAGAGTGCTATAATATATCACATAAGCAATTCCGAAAGGCATAAATTGAGGAGGTACCGGTGAATGCTTCAGGTTCAAGAAGACCAGGATTTCAATGAAATTATGCAGCTGCTCGATTTCCCGCCTGAATTTCAGGAACTGATCGGGTCTTATTATATTAAAAACAGGACGCGAATCAGAGAACAGTCAACGCTGGCCTATGAAGGAGAAGTACCAAATTTTCCTTTGTGCAGGCGAAAACCGTTCACCAGACTGGTTATCGTTATTTATAAACTAATTGAGGTTAAAAGGAAATATCAATCTTTATCTATATCCGGCAACATTTTTAAAGACACCATCCATGATGTATCTTTAAGGGCACAATTATATAAAAATCATACCAATACAATTGGCTTGGATATTAATAGTACGATTTGGTTCCGGCATATTTTCAACATTCATATCTTTAAGTTAGGGGCAATTCAATTTCAGCTCTTTTCTATGGTTTACCTTGATGAAGAATTTATGGGCGGACCTTATATGACCTTCTCTCCGGAGTGGAAGGAACAGCTCCCTCCCGGTGCACCGGTAATCAATGTACATATTCAGGAAGGAGCCGACCTGACTCCGGGAGGCATCACCGATTCCTTTCTCATGGCCGGCGAATTCTTTCAGCAATATTTCCCCAGCCATGATTACAGGGCATTTATTTGCTGCTCCTGGTTCCTTTATCCCGGATTAAAGCAACTATTACCAGAGGATAGCCGAATCCTTCAATTTGCTGACCGCTTTCATATTATCGGCTCTGTCCAGGATAACGAAGAAGCAATCCGCAGGATTTACGGGCACCGTTACAGGTCAAAGAAGAATTATCCTCAGGAAACGTCACTGCAAAGGAACGCACTTGATAAAATGAATTTGTTGGGTGAAGGCTATGGCGTTATTTTGCGATAATCGGCATCCATGATAACAGATAGGCAACAAAATAAATTTTCATTACATAATAAAAATTCATAAAATTATCTTGGGTGGTGAGCGAGTGGCTCCTAAAAATTATGATGATATAAAGCGCAGAATCCGAAAGCTCAAGCAATTGGAGCTTAAACTACGGTTTCCAGATATTCAGAAACAGATCAATACTGCGGGCAGCTATAGCATTCCTAAGGATATTACACTGGTTTGGGATGAATTCTTTGATCTGCACGAGATCCCTGCTAAAAATGTAAAATATCCCATCAAAAAGTTGGCATTAATGAATAAGGACGAGTTAAAGGATATCATGGCCGAGTACTTTTACCAGGTCTATTACCGTATCTATAAAGAACATGGTCTGATATCAGCTTCCTCCCCTGATCCGGATACTCTTACCCAACTGGGTCTTCCCTATCATGCTGATTTAATTGAAATCAAAAAGAAATTCCGGGAACTTGCCAAGCTCTATCATCCTGATGCCGGCGGAGACAGTTCAAAATTTATAGAATTAATCGAAAACTATCATAAACACCTTAATCATCAATAAACATTCTACATTTTTTATAAAGGAGGCTGGATATGCAAAAGCTGATTTTAACATCTGCAGGATTTGAAAACAAAGCAATCGAACAAAAATTTCTTACTATGGTTCAAAAACCTCCTAAGGAAATCAAGGCATTATGGATACCTACTGCAGCAATTCATGATGACGCAAAAGCCATGCTGCCAAAATGTATGGACGATTTACTATCCGCAGGTATACTGCCGGAAAATATCAAGACTTATGATCTTGACCGGACAATGAAGTATGACGAACTGGCTGTCTATGATGCGGTTTATGTTTGCGGAGGTGATTGCAACCATCTTCTTGACAAAATGCACGAAGCAAATTTCGTCAATGTATTGAAGCAGTTCCTGGATCATGGAGGTATTTATATCGGGGTAAGCGCCGGGAGCTGTATCTGCGCAGAAGGATTTGAGAATAATCTCGGATTTGTACCATGTACCTTAAGCGTTCACTGCCAGGAAGGTTCCGCATCCGGAACAGCAGTTCCTGATTATCGTTCACATATTAATTTATCCGATAACCAGGCAATCATAATCGAGAATGGGAAATCCTATATTTTCGGATAGCTGTGGATTGGAACATCGGAATTACAAAACCAACAAATCCAATGGCCGGAATAGGCGGCTGCCAAAATAAAAAAACGGATAAACCGATGAAATATCTCAGTTTATCCGTTTTTATTCTATAATTCAAAAGCAAGTAATATCCTGGTTATTGGGTCATACTCTAGCTTTCCCCATTCCATCTGCTGACACTTCCGCGGATCATCAGCTTTGTCGGAATTGAGATGTGCATGCTGATCTCACGGTTTGAATAAATCCTCTCCGAAAGCAGGTTCACCGCCTGGGAGCCCATAAAGTCCATATAAATATGAACTGTAGTGAGCGGAGGAATTAAGTATTTCGCGATCGATGTATCATTAAACCCGATTACGCTGATATCCTCCGGAATCCTGAGACCCGCCTCCTGTATCGCCTTATAGCACCCCACTGCCAGAGAATCGTTGGCTGCAAAGATAGCCGTTGGTCTTTCCGGTAAGGACAGGAGTTCTTTTCCCAGCCGGTAACCGTGCTTTGGTGTATAGCCGCCGATCTTGATATATTCCTCCTTGAGCAATCCCTTGCTCTCCATATGGGAGCGGAAAATAGGAGCTCTCAGATCCTCTATTTCTTTTCCGTCCGTATCCACATCCCGACCGCCGATGAAGGCAATTCTTTTATGCTCCTCCTGAATAAAATAATTCAGCACCGTCTTCACAGGATGCTTCATATCAGTAACAATGGAATCAAACAAATCCCAGTCACCAATGGTATCCACAAAAACAGCGGGCCTGTTGAAGCCCTTAATCTTATTCACCATAGATTCACTAAAGATTCCAAGGCAAATCAATCCATCCAGGTTAGATCCACTTTCCACAGAATCCTTGATATTAACAAGGACTTTTTTGAAGCCTTCTTCCTCTATTTTTCTCTCGATAGCGATGCGCACGGAAAGATAAAAAGTATCCTCTAATTCCTCTTCCAGGGAGTATGAGGAGATCATGCCAATCCTTAATTTCTTCTTACTCTTCTTTTTACTGCGCACCTGGTATTCCAGCCGTTCTGCAGCTTCGAACACCCTTTGCTTTGTCTCATCCTGAACATTTAATGTATCATCGAAATTAAGGACACGGGATACCGTTGCAGCAGAAACACCTGCCATTTCAGCTATTTCTTTTATCGTCGCCACTTTTCTATCTTTCCTTCCTGCACTTGTCTTGCTATTATTTTATCATATCTGATTTCCTGCCGCAACCATCATCGTATGCCTGCAATTTTGCTGTTTGGCTATTGCGTTGCTTCTTCTGTCTGCTCCTGTACCTCCGACAGATTTGATATAACCACTGCCGCCAATATAACCGCACTGCCGATCACCATGCGCAGTGTGATGATTTCATGAAGCAGGATAATGGAAAATACTGTTCCGAATACGGACTCCATGGATAAGATAATTGCAGCCTTTGTTTCGTCCACATATTTTTGGCTCGCAGTCTGAAGCAGGTAACATATGGTGGTGCTGATCACACCCAGATAAAGCACACTGAGCCAGCC
>JAEZFH010000048.1 GCA_023437885.1 Bacillota bacterium
GTTGCCACATATCCCACTGCCATACATCTCCGTTTCTGCGTTTGATAAAATAACCACCCTCCATACCCTCCCGGAACATGGAGGATTCCTGACCGATATAGCTGTTAATCCAAACACAGATTTTTAACCCTTTCTCCTTCAGCCTCCGTATCATACCGGCAGGATCCGGAAACACCCTGGAATCCCAGGTGAAATCACTCCAATGATATTCCTTCATCCAGAAGCAGTCAAAATGGAACACCTTCAGCGGGATTCCTCTGTCCAGCATGCCGTCGACAAAACGGTTCACGGTCTCCTCATCATACTGTGTTGTAAAGGAGGTGGATAGCCAGAGACCGAAGGTCCATGCAGGAGGAAGTCCCGGCTTGCCGGTCAGATCCGTATAGCGCATCAGCACTTCCTTCATAGAAGGGCCATTGATCAGAAAATAATCCAGCCCCTCTCCCGGTACGGAAAACTGTACCTTTTTCACCATCTCGGAGCCTATCTCAAAGGAGACTCTTTCCGGGTGGTTTACAAACACTCCGTACCCCTGATTGGATACATAGAAGGGAATATTCTTGTAGGACTGTTCCGTGGAGGTTCCTCCGTCCTCATTCCAGAGATCAATACTCTGACCGTTCTTTACAAAGGGAGTAAAGCGTTCACCCAGACCATAGATTAATTCTCCCACAGATAAGGACAGCCTTTCCCTCATATAGGTGTCCTGCTCTCCGCCGTCATCATAGGCAAGTCCTCTCCAATTGGTCTTAACATAGGCAAGGTCACGCAAGCCGCTTTCAGTAATCTTCTCCTTTCCGCGGTAGAAACTCATCCTCCAGTTTTCTTTGTTGATTTCCAGGCGCAGGCTTCCGCTGTAAAGTATCCATTGTTCCTGTGTCTCCTCCGCCTGAAGGCAGTTACCTTCCTCAATATCCAGTTCAAATTCCGGCAGCTTCTTCTGTCTCCCCAGATAATGGTCACACATGATCCGCAGAACCTCCGGGAGCGGTGCGGTGATCCTGATCGTCAAATTCGGACCGCCCAGGGTATCTCCCCGGTGCAGGATCTTATGAGTCGGTGCACACAGGGTGACCTGTGCCTCCTCCCTTCCGCTATCATAAACCTGCGCCGGGGAAAATACCTCGGTGCCTTCTTTCTGCATCCAGCAGCCATTGCTAAATTTCATAGACCTTCTCCTCTCTTGCTCCGTTCAGAACCGCAGCAAGCCTGCGTTTCTAACAATACTTTTTATAATCATATATAAAATACTGCAAAATTGAAATGCAATATTTTCTTGTCCGGATGGTTTATTTTTTCAATTTGAAAAATTTATCCCAGCCTATAACCTCCCAACATTGATCCGCATAAGAAAAGGCTGTCGGATAACGACAGCCTGCCATGCTTCATATAATTAGCCTTCGGTTATATCGACCTGTTCAAAAATTCGGTTTTGTTCCAAGTCATGAAGGATTCCCCTGGCGAGATACTTTTTCATTGTCTTCTTATCCGCCCAGATAAACCGCTCATGCTCTCTGGACAGAGTTACCTGGTCACTGAAGCTGCTGCAGAGATAGCTCAGTATCACCGTTTGCCGGTTCTCCTTTATCTGGAAGGTGGAGGCATATAACAACCGTTCTACTTTAACGGTAAGTCCAACCTCCTCCATAATTTCACGCTTCAGTCCGCTCTCCAGATCCTCGCCGAATTCCAGCTTTCCTCCGGCAAATTCCCACGAACCGCTTCCACTGATCTCACCATAGGAGCGCTGGATGATAAGAGCTCTATGATTATATAGGATCATTGCCTTCAAAGCTACTACTATCTTATTCTCCATCCAGCCTCTCCCTTCTGAAACCACTGTAATCCCCGAATCTAATACTAATACTTTCTATCCTGTTTATCAAGAAGCAATATAAAAATTCATGGATACTCCTTCTGCAATAAGATGATATTATACATTTTTCAAATCAAATGCTCTATGTTATTCCTCAACCATTTATGCTAAAATAATACAAACCATGATTTCTTTTCCTGTATTATAAATACTGTCACCGGAGAAGAAATATGCTTCCGGCGAAGTGCATAATATGACAGCCTTGAGACCTGAAGTGAGCAAAATACAGATAAGATATGGGAGGACAAGACAGATGAAATTATTATGGAGACTCGGGAAAGAAGCCATTCGGTATAAGGCACTGTACGTGATTGCCATCATATCCACCTTCGCTCTGACCCTGATTAATCTTGCGGGACCAAAAATATTATCCGCAATGACGGCATTGGTTGAGAACGGTCGGACCGAGGATTATCGAAAGCAGATCTTTTCTCTGACAGGCATCCTGGTTGCCCTCTACCTGCTTCGCATCCTGTTCCGTTATCTGAGCAATTATCTGGCACATAAGGCCGCCTGGAATCTTGTAGAGGATATCCGGATTAAGGTCTATGCCAAGATTCAGGATTTTTCCATGAGCTTCTTTCATGACAAACAGACCGGAGACCTCATGAGCCGGGTAGTTACAGATCCAGCCACTTTTGAGCTTCTCTATGCGCATATCATACCGGATATGGTAACCAATATCGTAACCGTTATCGGGATTATGATCATCCTGCTGACCATTAATGTTAAGCTGGCCCTGTTAACCTGCCTTCCAATTCCTTTTATCCTGATCTCCGGCTGGATCTTCTCCTCCAAGATCCGCCCGAATTTCAAGAAAGCCCAGAAGGCCATTGCAGAGCTTAATGCGAAGCTGCAGGATAATTTCTCGGGAATCCATGAGATTCAAGCCTTCGGCCAGGAGGAATATGAACAGCAGCAGGTTGCGGAGGGAGCGCACAGCTATACTAAGGCAATCCTCTATGCCCTGAATCTGGGTGCAAGCTTCCATCCCGGAGTAGAATTCCTCTCCTCCGCCGGTACGGTTATTGTTGTCGGAGTCGGCGGTATCCTGGCCTTTCACGGAGAACTGAGTGTATCGGACATTATTGCCTTCTTATTATACCTGTCCCTGTTCTATGCTCCTATCTCCGGCTTAGCTAGAATACTGGAAGATATTCAACAGGCCTATGCGGGGGCAGAGCGTGTCATGCATGTTCTTGATACTCCCAATACAATCGTAAATGCTCCAGACGCTACCCTGTTAACCAAGGTGAAAGGAGAGATTACTTTTGATCATGTGTATTTCAGTTATGATCATGAGGTGCCTGTATTAAAGGATATCCACTTTATTTGTAAACCCGGACAGATGATTGCCCTGGTCGGGCCGACCGGTGTGGGCAAAACCACTCTTACCCAGCTTATTTCCCGGTTTTATGATCCGACCGAAGGTAAGGTGTCCATTGACGGCAAGGACATTCGTGAGGTTACATTGCAGAGCCTTCGCTCCAATATTGCTCCCGTATTGCAGGATACCTTCCTGTTCAATGGTACCATTGCCGATAATATCGGCTATGCGGATCCCGGTGCAAGCCGCGGGGAAATTATCGAAGCGGCAAAGGCCGCCAGAATCCATGACAATATTATGGAGATGCCCAACCAGTATGAAACCAAGGTGGGGGAACGCGGTATGCGGCTGTCCGGCGGACAAAAGCAGAGAATCGCCATTGCCAGGGCAATCCTTCGCAAAGCTCCGATCATCATTCTGGATGAAGCAACCGCCTCAGTAGACGTTGAAACGGAACGCGAGATTCAAAAGGCAATCGCTGACCTGACCGGAACGCGAACCATTGTTGCCATAGCCCATCGGCTGTCCACCATACAGAACGCGGACCTTATCCTTGTACTGGAAGAGGGCCGGATCGTTCAACAGGGCACCCACCAGGAGCTGGTCCGTCAGGAAGGGCTGTATCAGCGGCTCAACCAGGCCCAGAATTGTTCCATCTAAACTCAAACCGACCCAAGGTGCATTCCCGCCAAAGTATGAACCGGCGGGAATGCCCCTTGTTCGGGAACTATGTTTCCTGCAATCTGTTTTATACCATATCAAGAAAATACTGATGCACTCCCGTGTGATCCGTAACCTCGGGATGAAATGCGGTAACGAGCATATTCCTTTGCCTTGCGGCTACCGACTTGCCGTCCACCCTGGCAAGGATCTGCACCCCCTCCTCTGCGTGGTCAATATATGGTGCGCGGATAAAGGTCATCGGAACTTCTTCCAGATCTCCAAACCGTCCCTCTGTCAGAAAGCTCCCAAGCTGTCTGCCATAGGCATTTCTTCTTACTGTAATATCCATGGTCCTGAAATAACTATCCGGTTCGTTCACGATTTGCCTGGCCAGGAGAATTAATCCTGCACAGGTACCAAAGACCGGCAGTCCTTCCCTGATCCGCTCCCTGAGATCATAAAACATCTCCAATTCCCGAAGCAGCTTTCCCATTACCGTACTTTCTCCTCCCGGAAGAATCAGCCCGTCAATGGATTTTTTCAAATCCTCCCTCTGACGAAGCTGGGTACATTCAGCTCCCAGCCCCTCCAGCATGTGCTGATGCTCTATGAAGGCTCCCTGCAATGCCAGGATACCGATTTTTTTCATAAATAATCCTCCATTCTGACAAAATACTGTGAATTTAAGCATTAGCATAAATTTGCCGTGTGAATTATGCTTTTCAATAATTCGCATTAACCTCCCTCTGCAGCTGCAACGGCTTCAATTACAACATTTGAAGCTCCCGCCTTAGCCGAATCAGTTCACCGGCTCACCTCTCCTTATATCCCTCTTTGTGCCATCAGAAGTTCAATCTCCTGCTCGTTAATTCCAACCATTGCCTCTCCCAGGTCCTCAGACAGCTCTGCCAATAGCTTCGGATCCTGATAATTTGTAACTGCCAAAACGATTGCCCTGGCCCTTTTCTTCGGATCACCGGATTTAAAGATCCCGGAACCCACAAACACTCCTTCCGCTCCAAGCTGCATCAGCATTGCGGCATCTGCCGGAGTTGCCACTCCTCCCGCTGCAAAATTCACCACCGGCAGCCTTCCCTTCTTATGCACTTCATATACCAGCTCATAGGGTACCATCAGTTCCTTTGCCGTATGATAGAGTTCCTCCTCTGCGGCACTTTGCAGCTGTCTGATCTGCTGCATCATTTTTCTCAGATGCCGAACCGCCTGAATCACATCTCCGGTACCGGGCTCCCCTTTTGTACGGATCATGGATGCCCCTTCGTTAATCCTGCGGAGTGCCTCTCCCAAGTCTTTCGCTCCGCATACAAAAGGAACCTGAAAGCCTCTCTTATCGATATGGTAGGTATCATCCGCCGGCGACAGCACCTCACTTTCATCGATATAATCGATATCAATCGCCTCCAGAATCTGAGCCTCCGCAAAATGTCCAATCCGCACCTTAGCCATGACCGGGATGGATACCGCTTCCTGAATCCCCCGGATCATCTTCGGATCACTCATACGGGATACTCCTCCCGCTGCCCGGATATCCGCCGGAATCCGCTCCAGTGCCATTACCGCGCAGGCTCCTGCCTCCTGTGCAATCCGGGCCTGCTCCGGTGTGGTTACATCCATGATTACTCCGCCCTTCAGCATCTGGGCCAGATTCTTATTCAGATCATAACGGCTGTTCATAATTCAATTCCTCCTCTAATCTTAATTTCTTTCTCCATTCTTCCTTCCCATAATGGGCTTTCTGGAAAATCTCCTGCTCTTTTCTTGGCAAGCCTTGACGGCTGCAGCAGTTTGCATTATTATATTACCTATCTGAACTTATTAAAAGCATCAGAATTGCAAAAGTTAATGGTATCAGTTTTGAGAAAAAAGGAGGTGTTCCGATGGAAATAATAACCCCAAATCTTCAGACAGACAGTAAAATCCCTCTATATCAGCAGCTCTATGCCTACATCAAAGAAGAGATCAAAGCCGGAAGGCTTCCCCGTCACACCAAGCTGCCCTCCAAGCGTAAATTATCCGCCTATCTGAATATAAGCCAGAACACAATCCAGGCCTCCTATGACCAGCTGATGGCGGAAGGCTATATACAGTCGTATGAAAAGCGGGGGTTTTTTGTCAATCAGATCGATCATCTGCAGAGCATCAGGGTGGTCGCCGAGGCTGAGGACCTTACCGTAAGGACAGAGACTCCGGTCAGCTACGATTACTCCTACCATGGGGTGGATCTTGCCACCTTCCCCTTCGGCATCTGGAGGAAACTCACCAGAGAGGTATGGAATGAATATGATAAAGAATTGCTTCAATTAGGTGATCCGCTGGGTTATCACAGGCTTCGCGGCGCCATTGCCGCCTATCTTCACCAATCCCGGGGTGTCAGCTGCAATGAAACGCAAATTGTCATCAGCTCCGGTACGGAGATGCTTCTCCAATCCCTGATCCAGCTTTTTGCCCGGGATTATGTCTATGGTATTGAAAATCCGGGCTATGAGAGGCTCAAGCAATTGTTCCGGGGAAACCGCGCGGCAGTGACACCCATACGCATAGATGAAGGAGGCATGCGCCCGGAGGAAGTACATAGCAGCAAAGCCAATGTACTGTGTGTAACCCCGGCCCACCAATTCCCCTCCGGTCATATCATGCCGATCAACCGCAGAATTCAGCTGTTAAACTGGGCGAATGAAGCTGCCGGCAGGTATATCATCGAGGATGACTATGACAGTGAATTTAAATACAGCGGGAAGCCTATTCCTGCACTTCAGGGTCTTGATAATAATGAGAAGGTGATTTATATGGGCTCTTTGTCCAAATCTGTCTCTCCCACACTGCGTGTCAGCTATATGGTCCTTCCGCCCCATTTGATGCAGCGGTACCGCAGGGAGCTATCCTATCAACTCTGTCCTGTTCCGGTTCCTGAGCAGAAGGTATTATGCAGATTCATAGAAGATGGTTATTTTGAAAGACATTTAAATAGAATGCGAAATATATATAAGAGAAAAAGAGAGCTTTTGGTAGAAGCTATTCAAGGAATGAACAAAGAAATAAAAATACTGGGCGCAGATGCCGGCTTGCATCTTCTGCTCCAGATCCCTAACCGGATGAATGAGGATCAGTTGATTAAAGCAGCGCGGGAGGTCGGTGTCAAGGTTTACAAAAGCTCCGTATACTACTCCAATCCCCTTGACCTGCCCAAGGAACCGTTCGTATTGATGGGATACGCAATGATTACGGAGGAAGAGATCGCAGCATCCTGCCGGTTGTTGGAAACAGCCTGGTTTCCAGATCATCGTGCGGACTCAATGCTTGAAAAACCATAACACAAAACGACAATTATTAATGAAATACGATATTGTTTATGCTATAATTATGATTATACAAAGAGCTCTGATTATCCTGCATTACTTTCCATCCGATTTGAAAGCAGCATGCCAGGTACTAAGTCCCCCCGATAGGAGGCCAACTATATGAAGAAACGACGCGGACCGTTTTATCTATCTGTATTCTATCTGCTGCTGGGAATCGAAGCAGTTTTTATACTATATATCAGCTTTCAGAGCACTATTGATATTTCCTTTCAAAATGAGGTTTTTTATACCATCGATGATTACTGGATGAATGTTTCCGACAATGGAAATCTGCAGTCGATCACCCTTCCGACTACTCTTGACCCCGGCGAAGACAATTCCATACGGATTTACCGCAAAATCCCATCCGATTTTCGCAGAATTACCTCCATCGGAATTCTGACCCACCACCAAAGTCTTGTGGCATATGTGAATAATGATGTGATTTATTCCAGGATAGCCCGTGACGATTCTGATACTTTATTTAATGTACCTCCGGGCTCTGTCTGGGATATCATCCCGCTTCCACGAAATTCCGAGGGAAAGACCTTAACCCTTGTCATTTCCTCCAAATACCGTGATTATGCCGGCCGCCTGAATGAGGTCCACGCCGGCACAAAAGCCTCCCTGCTCCTGTATACCATTGATGCCTTTGGGCTGGGTTTTTTGCTGTCAGTAATAAATTGCATGATAGGAGCCTTCTTAATATTCCTCTATATTTTTGTAAAGCGTCTGATCCACACGGATAAATCCTTGTATTATCTGGGTTGCTTTACCCTGCTGTCAGGTATCTGGCTGCTGTCGGAAAGCAACCTTACCCAATTGTTTATCAGTAGTAACTATGTTGTCTCCGCGGTTGGCTATATGGCTTTAATGGCACTCCCTATACCGATTCTGCTGTTTACCGGCTTATTAAAGGACTATCATTTTAAAAAGCTGAATGCTGTTTTTATCTATATCCTCCTGGGCAGTAATTTTATCATCCTGGCCCTGCAGCTGCTTAATATTTATGATTTTCACGAAACACTGTGGTTTGTCCGCCTGGAGCTGTACCTGATTCTAGGTATCACAATAATGACCCTTTTTCTGGAACTTCTTATTTACAAAAATCGGGAGGTTAAAATATTTACCGTTGCTTCCGCGGTATTATTCCTATTCAGTTTAATTGAGCTGTTCAGCTATAGCTACCAATCCGAGCTTATTAGCGGAGGATACTTCCGGCTTGGCTTCTATCTGTTTATCCTAATCCTGACCTGGGCCGGGATTAAACGTATTGTTAACTACATGAAGCTCAGCGAACGGGCAATCCATTACCGGCAGCTGGCATACCGGGATTCACTTACCAACTGCAGAAACAGGATCGCCTATGAGAAGGATCTCGGGAGCATTGATACGGACCGCACTATTACCATATTCATGGCTGACATGGATAATATGAAGCAAATCAACGATACCTACGGCCATCAGATTGGGGATGAGGTTATCATTCTCTGCAGCCAGTGCCTCGTTAAGATCTTCGGGCGGGGTGTATACCGCATCGGCGGGGATGAATTCCTTTGCATTGAGTACGATTTGCCTGCAGAGGCGATTGAGAAGCTCATACATGCCTTTCATGAGGAATGCGCCAAGGCAAACGAGGATATCTCGTATCCGTTTCTTATGTCGGTAGGTTATGCCACCTTTGACCCTTCTGTGGATAAATCCATCCAGGACACGGTCAAGCGGGCCGACCGGATGATGTATGAGGTCAAAAACCAGTTAAAGATGTAAGCTGGCTGTTCAGTATTTTTTTCAGATTTCTCCATTGGGGCAAAAACCGGTCCATGTATCCCTTGAAGACGGAATTATGACTTTTCTCCAATAAATGCACCAGTTCATGCACCACAACATACTCAAGACAGTCATAAGGCTTCCCGGCCAGCTGCAGGTTCAGGCAGATCTTCCCTGTTCGGACATTGCAGCTTCCCCATCTGGTTTCCATGTTCCGGAGGCTGTAGCCGCTTGTTCTAACCCGGATGATCCGTTCCCATTGCTCCAGCAACCGCGGTACTTCTGCTTCCAAGCTCTTGCGATACCATTGGTTAAGGAGCTTCTCCCGCTGTTCCCTCGTACTTCCCTGTTTTACATATAAAACCACTTTATCCCCGGCTGCCTCTACCCGGCTGTGAGATAATGCCTCTACTACCTCTAACTGACAGGGCTTTCCCCAGACGGATATTCTTTCCCCGGTTATGTACTCGGGCTCCTGATGTTCATGGAGCACGCTGATCCTGGCCTGCTGCCGTTTGATCCATTCCTGCTTAGCCATTACAAAACGGCAGATTTCCTCCTCACTCATCCTCAGCGGCGCGGATATATGAAGCCTGCCCTCCGGAGGTAGGATGCGAAGGTACATATTCTTAATCCGCTTTTTCTCCACTTCCACTGGTATCCCATTGATGCTGATCTGTATCATTTCCTCTCCTATGTCTGGTGCTTGAGATATAACCTACTTTTTCTTATTTCTGCGCCTTCTTCGGGCCGGTGCCGGTTTTCCCTCCTGTGCCTTAACCGTGATCTTTTTCTCTTTGTCGGATCGCAGGGTAACCCACATTGAGCTTCCGCCCTTGCCGTCTGAATTAATTTCAAGAAAATCAAACTTCTTCAGGAATTTTGACAGCTTTGTATCCCCATAATTACGGACATCAAAATCCGGATACCGTTTCACCAGCCTGCTTCCCAGTTCACCCATATTCATCCGCTGCGCGTCTTCATCCACTTCGTTCATCATCTTAAGAATGGCGGCCTTGATGACGCTGATGTCTGTCATATTCTTTCCGGCATCCCCATTGTCGGAGGTAGCAAGGATATTCTTTGCTTTCATATCCGCCTCGGCATCCTTATCCTTCTTACTCTCTGATTTACCGGCTTTTTCAGAATCGTGCACCGGCTCGGCCTTAACGCGGCTGTCCTCCAGCTCCATACTTTTCTTTTCACTCTCAGCCAAGACATCCAGGTATTTAAACTGGTTGCAGGCTGCGATGAAAGGCTTCGGTGTCTTCCGTTCTCCCATGCCCACCACCAGCATTCCCGATTCCCGCAGCCGGGAAGCCAGCTTTGTGAAATCGCTGTCGCTGGAAACAATACAAAAGCCCTCTACATTTCCGGAATAAAGAATGTCCATAGCATCAATTATCATTGCCGAATCTGTGGCATTTTTACCTACGGTATATCCATATTGCTGCACCGGAGTTACAGAGTTTTCCAGCAGCACATCCTTCCAGGACACCGTTCCCGGCTTCGTCCAATCGCCGTAGATTCTCTTATAAGTAGCAATTCCATAATCAGCAATCTCATCCATAATATATTTAATATACTTAGCGGAAACATTATCCGCATCAATTAATACGGCAAATCGTTTTTCTCCTAACATCATACCCCTCCATGCAATCTATATCTCATATCCGCTTGCGGATATGATCCTGACTCCTTATTTATTACATTGTACCCCGAATGAATCTATCTGTAAACCATATTTACAATCCTTCTTCCCATTCCGATGATATACCGTTACAGTCTAAACTTTAACTGGATATAAATAATATCTCAGAATAGATAAATAAAAACACCTTCCTGATTAATTAACCATATATTGGCAATAATCCCATCAAGGAGGTGTATTTATGATCGCTTTTGTAAAAAACCGCAGTTTGATCATGCAAAAGAAAAAACTCGTACTGCTTTATTTGCTTAATCTTTCTGATATCCTGTTTACCGTCATATTACTTCAAACCGGTTATTTTAAAGAGGTTAATATTCTTATGGTAAAGGCGGTTACCAATCCGGTAGCCGGAGTCCTGCTAAAGGTTCTCCTGCCGGCTCTGCTGCTTGGTTACTTATACCGGCAACTGCAGGAGGGGGATGAGGAGCAGTTAAGAGTCTCCAATATTGCCGTTAATATCTCCCTGACTATCTATATGCTGGTGAATCTCTCCCATCTCGTATGGACTGCCCTGCTGCCTTATTTTATGTTTCTAAGTCGTTAATCAGATGTCAGATCATATCCGATTGCGGGTATGTTGTTGCTCCGGTCACATGACTCAAGCAGGCTTGGTCATGCTCGTTCCGCTTTCATTATATCATCAACAGAGAGCGAGTTCATGATCTCCGGCTCCGATCGGAAATCGCAAGCAAGCTTGCATTATCTCACTACGCCTTTCTTATATCATGAACTTTGTTCATGATCTCCGGCTCCGATCGGAAATCGCAAGCAAGCTTGCATTTCCTCACTACGCCTTTCTTAAATCGCAGGATCAGGATAGATATCAGGAG
>JAEZFH010000153.1 GCA_023437885.1 Bacillota bacterium
TGCCTTGATTAAAAAAGCGTTTGATAACCGTGGTCATATCCTCTGCAATTTCTACAATGTGCTTGTCGGGGTCATATACCCGAATATCACGCTGCCCCCACGGGTATTCTTTGATTTCGTGTACCCATTGCAAACTGGATATGCTTTTCATTTCGGCATACACCTTGTCCAAATCGTCTACTTCAAAATAAACTTGAAAGTTATGTGACTGCTTTTTCATGCTATCGTCTGCCAAACCAATGAGTTCAGCATATCCTTGTTGCAGAGAAAAGCCCTCAAATGTCACATGCACGCCAATATCCATTACTGCATTTTGATGAAGCACATTTTCATAAAAGTGCTTAGAAGCGGATATATCCTTAACCGCCAAAAGACAACCTTGATATTTCATTTTTCAATCCTCCTTTGAGGATAGTGTATCGTATATCTCTGTGCCGTCATAGTAAAAATCCGACATTGTTTTCAAGTAATTTTGGGGTGACACACCACTGATAGCCTTGAAATCTTTATCAAAATGGGCTTGGTCGAAATAGCCAGCTTGTTGTGACAATGCCGCAAAAAAGCAGGGCGATTTTTGAATGTGCTTTAATACATAATTAAAGCGGGTTAAACGTGCAAAGTCCTTAACATTCAATCCAATTTGTGTGAGGAACAAGCGGTTTAGCTGCCGTTCACTATAACAAGATAGTCTGGCAATCTCTTTCACTTGTAACTGTCCATGATTATCAGAAATCGCTTTGGTTGCCAATAGCAAAGCATCTGAAACAACATGCTTTTCCATACGTTTGTATAAAATTTCCTCGCAAGCGTTCGCTAAGTCGGTTACAGTTTTTGATACTGCAAAAGCATGATGCAATAAACTGAACAACTCGTTGTCGATGTCCACAAGCGAAAGGCGTTTATCTGCAAATTCCGCTTGGTTTTGGCGTGTGATTTGATACAACCCATAGGGCGAAAGCTGGATAAGCATTAAAACATTATAACTATTTGGCTCCGTGCCTAACAATATGGGGGTGAGGGACGCTCCCCATAGTTCAGCAATGACTGTATTTCCATTAAAAGCAAGCGACAATGTTCCGCAAGCGTTAGGCATAAGCATATAATGCTCTGTAAACACATCCTTAGATGGAAATACGATGTTGTAATATTGAATATATTTTCTCAGCCCCACATGTGAGGGAAACATATTGAATTGCTTGTTATCTTTTATAATCAAATTATTCCCCCTTGCTTTTCAAAGAAAGACTTTCATTATGCGTATTAAAAATTTTACCATAGTTGAGAATTAACTTCAACCACGGCAGAAAGGATTGAAACAAGATGAAAACCAGAAACCGCTCACCATCTATTTGCAAGAATACTCTGGACAATCTTGGGGATGTAAAAACAAGAAACAGGCTGACTTCCTTATTGTAGAGTCAGTCTGTTCCTTGAACTGATTGAGGTTATTATCCAATTTGCTACTGCGTACGGGTTCAATGTCGCCGTGAGTTCCCAGGATATTGGCAGCGGTCATGAATTTTTCCGAAAAGGTTTGTCTGAAACCAAGCCAGCCACCTGCCCAAAGAAAGCAAATGTTGCTTTGATTTTCAATGTATCTCGCATTGATCGGGATACATTGAAAACTATGCTTACATGAAAAAGGTCAATACGTTGGATGCAGAAGTTTTTCCTTGACAGACGGCAAAATGGACATGGATTTATTAGAAGATGCCATTATAAATAGCTACATAAAAGGATTATTTTAATCAAATATTTTTTAGTCCTGACTTGACACCAGCAGGTCCGAACGGAGCTGGAGCTCCACGATTAAAATTCTAAGCGGAATATTAACACCGGATAGTGGCCGATGTATTATTGAAGGACGAATCCCGTGGAAAGCCCGGATTGAACATGTGAAACAGATTGGGGTTGTCTTCGGGCAACGTTCACAACTGTGGTGGGATATTCCTGTCATTGATTCCTTTGAGCTATTAAAGGAAATCTATTCAATTCCAAAACCTGTTTATCAGGAAAATCTTGAAGAACTCACGGAAATGCTTCAGCTGAAGGAACTACTGAAGACACCAACCAGACAGCTGTCTCTCGGACAGCGTATGAGGTGTGAAATTGCAGCGTCTTTATTGCATCGGCCTAAACTGTTGTTTTTAGATGAGCCAACGATTGGACTGGATGCCGTGTCAAAATTGGCGGTTCGTGATTTTATTTTAAAATTAAACAGAGAACATAATACGACAGTGATATTAACAACACATGATATGCAGGATATCGAGGCTCTGGCAAATCGTGTGATACTGATTGGTAAAGGTAAGATTTTACTTGACGGCACATTAGAGGATATGCGGCAAGAAGCTTTGAAATCATCTGTAAATACAGACGAAAAAGAGAACATGAACCTAGATCGGATTGTTGCAAATCTATACAAGAACTTAGATATTTTGTAGGAGGCGCAGCATGAAAAAGTACTATTATTTTTTAAAAATCCGTTTCCATGTAGGGTTACAATATCGGGCAGCTGCTCTTGTGGGATTGATTACCCAATTCCTGTGGGGATTGATGGAGTGTATGGTATTTAAGATTCTTCTTGAAGCCAATGCGGTTGCGTCTCCCATGAGTATAATTCAAGTGGTGTCGTATATTTGGCTGAAGGAAGCATTTCTGGTACTGTTTAATACATGGGCAGCCGATAATGATATCTTTAGCATGATTGTAGATGGTGGAATTGCATATGAATTGTGTCGTCCGGTGTCTGTTTATAATATGTGGTTTTCACGTAATGTAGGCGGAAGAGTTGCATCGGTAGGAATGCGATGCGTTCCGATTATCCTTGCAGCATTTTTACTGCCTGAACCGTATAGATTAGTATCCCCTGATGGTATCGGTGTTCTGTTATTATTTATCTTTACCTTATTTTTGGGATTGGGTGTTACGGTTGCTTTTTGTATGCTGGTTTATATCATATCCTTTTTTACGATTTCACCCCAGGGGATACGAATGGTGTTAACGGGAGCAGTGGAACTCTTATCCGGTTCTATTATTCCACTTCCTTTTATACCTAATTCTTATAGAAGGATATTAGAGCTACTGCCTTTTGCTTCGATGCAAAATGTACCATTACGAATTTATTGTGGTAATCTGACGGGAATTGAAATGATGGAAGCAATTATCTTGCAATTACTCTGGCTTATAATACTTATTATAATGGGAAAAACTCTGTGTAAGTTAGCGGAACATAAAATTGTGGTACAAGGAGGATGAGGCGGTGAGAATTAAAAAAAACTTAAAGCTCTATTTTATGTATATATCAGTTATTCTGCGAAGTGCCATACAATATAAAATATCTTTTTTATTAATGATCATCGGACGATTTATAGTAGCATTTAATGGCTTTCTCGCAATTTTCTTTCTGTTCTCAAGTTTCTCGGGAATTAAAGATTATTCGTATGGAGATATTCTGCTTTGCTTTTCCATTATGCAAATGACCTTTGCATTGGCTGAATGTACTGCAAGCGGATTTGCTGCCTTTTCCGGTATTGTCAGGCGAGGAGAATTTGATAGGATATTGCTTAGGCCACGCAGTCCGATTCTGCAAGTGTTAGGAACAAAGTTTGAAATCGGCAGAATCGGTCCGATGCTTTCAGCTCTTATTATACTTATATTTGGGATACAGAGTAGTCAATTGAATTGGACAGGTTTGAAAGTGATTACATTGCTGTTGATGTTGATAGGGGGAACAGTTCTCTTTGCGGGACTGTTTATGATAGGAGCAACAATCTGTTTTTTTTCTATTGAAGATACCGGATGTATGAATATATTGACATATGGAGCAAAGGAACATGGAAAATATCCATTTGATGTATATGGTAAAGGAATTATGCAACTTTGTACATATATAATTCCGTATACATTAATTCAGTATTATCCGCTTCAGTATATCCTGGGAAAAAGCTCAAATTGGTATTTTGCATTTTATCCATTAGGAATAGGCGTATTTATGATAGCTAGCTATGCTTTTTGGTGCTTTGGAATGAGACACTATAAATCAAGCGGCTCATAATCAGAGAGAATATTAAGGAAAGGAAGAGGAGATAATCATATGATATTTTTTTGATTACACCCCTGATTACACTTCAAATCCGGCATGCGGGAATGCCCTTTCTATCAGTGTTTGCGGATAGGGCAGATGGTTCAAATCCTACTGCCC
>JAEZFH010000194.1 GCA_023437885.1 Bacillota bacterium
CCTTGCGCTTGCGAAGACTCTGGCAGAAGAAGGAATTGTAATGCTTAAGAATGAGAACCGGCTTCTGCCCCTGAAACAGGGGTCTCCGGTTGCCGTATTCGGCCGTGCGCAGCTGCAAACCCTGATCGGAGGCTCAGGCTCGGGTGCAACTTCTTCCGAGGAGGCTACGGTTATTCTGGAGGAAGTGAAAAAAGCAGGACTGATACCGGTGGAAGCCCTGGAAAGCTACTACCGTACGGAGATATCCCGTTTGCTGGCAGAGGCTCCGGGAATCGAAGAAGCCCGTGCCGAGTTTGAGGGTCTGATCAGCAGCGGTATGATTTATGAGATATTTGGACGCTATACCTCTCCGGCCCCGGAGTTCGAGCTTCCGGCTGTGCTGGTGGAAGAGACAGACCGGGAGACGACAGCGCTTTGTATCATAGGCAGAGGGTCCGGAGGAGAAGAATGTGACCGCCGTGTGGAAGAGGATTATTACCTGACAAAATCCGAGCGGCAGATGGTGGATTTGGCAGCCGGGCATTTTGCCAGGGTGGTATTGGTATTAAATATTAACGGTTTTATTGATCTGGGCTGGATCAAAGAATATCCTTCCATCCAGGCCGTATTATATATGGGAACGGCAGGAGAGCAGGGAGCAGCGGCCCTGGCTGGGATTTTGACCGGCCAGAGCTCACCCTCCGGAAAGCTGTCCGCCACGGTGGCACACTCCTACGAGGATTATCCCTCTTCCCCTTACTTTGCTACGAATAAGGATGAACCCGGCACAATCCATACCTACAGGGATTATGGGCTGTCTGCTGATGAAAATGGGAGTACCGGCTTTGAAAAAAGTCCGGTAGCATTGTATCAGGAAGGCATCTATGTGGGGTACCGTTATTTTGATACCTTTCATAAGGAAGTGCTTTATCCTTTTGGATACGGGCTGTCCTATGCAGCTTTTCATCTGGAATACCTCTCTTCAGAGGAGGAAGATGAGAGCCTGATGCTGTCTGTCAGAGTCACGAATACCAGCAGAGAATATTCAGGAAAAGAAGTGGTGCAGATTTATGTAAGCGCACCGGAAGGCAGGATAGAGAAGCCGTATCAGGAGCTTATTGCGTATGGAAAGACAGCACTGCTGGCACCGGGGGAAAGTGAGATGCTGCGGCTGCGGCTTCCTTTTGCAGAACTGGCAGTATATGAGGAGGAAACTGCTTCTTATCAGATCGAAGAAGGGGATTATTATATCCGAATTGGCAATTCCTCCAGGAACACAAGGATTATCGGGAAGATTAAGGTTCCCCAAACGATTACCACAGCGGTATATAAGATCCGGCTGGGTATTAATCCTGTGAACAGGGGAAAGCTGGAGTTCTTAAGAAAGGGAGAGGGAAGCACCGGACATGATGCGGGAGAGGCAGAGGAGAAGGAGAAAGCAAAGCTTCTTTGTACCTTATCCCATCTGATGGTTTGCCGGCACACGCAGAAGGAAGCGGCAGATTTTGCTTCAGTACCTGCCACTGCAGGCACGCTTTTGGATGTAAAAGCCGGGAAGCTTTCTATGGAGAATTTTGTAGCACAGTTTTCTGTGGAAGAACTGGCAGTCCTGGTGAACGGTTATGGCCCCGGGCTTCCTTTCGGAGGACTGGGCAGCAGCTTTCCTCCCACGATAACATATGAGAGCGGAGAAGAGATAGCAGTCTGTACCCATCCCAGCGGTCTCGTCGGTTATGTCTCCCCGGCTCTTTCCCGATACGGTATTCCCTCCGTGCTCTACAAGGACGGTCCTGCCGGAGTACAGATGATTGCCTGGCCTACGGGTATGTCAATGGCTTGTACCTTTAATCAAAAGCTGCTTTACGAATTCGGTCATGCGTGCGGGACGGAAGCTGAACTTCTCCAAGTGGACAGCTGGCTGGCTCCTGCTGTTAATATCCAAAGAAGTCCCATCGGCGGGCGTAATTTTGAATACTATTCCGAGGATCCCCGGCACACGGGTTATTGCGGTCTTGCCATAACCCTGGGGGTGGAAGAAAATAATAAGGTCACCGCCTGTCCAAAGCATTTTGCCCTGAACGAGTGGGAGACCTACCGGCGGGGCAGCATCAAAAAATCCTACGACGCTCTTGACTCTATTGTAGAAGAGCGGGCAGCCCGTGAGATCTATCTGAAGCCCTTTGAGATGATTGTCCGGGGCAGCAGGGTATCCACTATCATGACCTCCTTTAATAAAATCAACGGAGTTTTTGCCGCAGGCAATCAGGAGCTGTGTATCGGCATACTGCGGGAGGAATGGGGATATCAAGGAATTGTAGTTACGGACTGGGGTGATATGGACATCGTCGTTGACGGGGCGGATGCGGTTGCGGCAGGAAATGATATTATTATGCCGGGCGGACCGCCTGTGATTCGACAAGTATTGCAGGGCTATCAGGAAGGCCGGTGCAGTATGGATGACCTGAGGAAAGCGGTATCGAATTTGCTGTATTTTGTTATGAACAGCGCAAGCTTTGAGAATTACAGCAAGAAAAATGCATCCCATCCCCGAAGCTGATACGATGGAACGGATTCGCATTTCCACACAGACACAAATGATTGCGGATGAGATTATCGCCGCCGAGCTAATCTATATTTAGGCATAGAGAATGCCAGACACTTGATTTGTGTCTGGCATTCCGTTTTACTGTTATGGGCAAAGCCTCCGAGCCAATCAGCACTCGTCAAAGAGCTTCTTCAGCTTTTGGTAATTCCCAAGAAGCATCCGCCATTTTCTCAAACACATCGCGAGGAAATAACGGCTCAGAAAGTCGCATGCCCGTTTCAGACTGAATCCCTCCTGCGGCATACTCTGCCCCTGCGCGGCGAACGACTTCCAAATATGTATCCGTACGACCTTTCAGCTCCGGTACACGGAAAAGCTCTCCTTGCCCGGAAAAAAGGCTGGTGTAATTACCACTCCCAAAAAAGTGGTCAAACATGGAGGTGACGGCGTCAAAATTTCCTTTCGACGTCCAAAAACCACAAGTTGAAATTACAATATGCTTTTGGTGGGTTAAGTCATACCTTGCCAGATGGCCTCCACTTTCATTTCCCTCTGCCATAAAGGGGAAATTCAAGGGAAGTTGGCGGTCGATCAGGTTTTTTAGCCCACTAGGAACGTTAAAGTAGTAAAGTGGAAACGACCAAATAATTATATCGGCGGCAATTATTTTGGAGAGAATTTCATCCATTCCATCCTTTATGACACACTTTCCTGGTGTCGTATGCCAACAGGCAAAGCAGCCTAAGCAAGCCTTTATATCTGCTTTTGATACATCAACAATCTCTGCATCTGACCATCCGGCTCCGTCCAAAAAGGCGCGTGTCAAGCACATGGTATTGCTACGTTCGCTTTTTGGCGAACCGTTCAAAACTAAAATTTTCATAGATTCTCCTCCAAAATAGTGATTGCTTTATCTGCCCAATGAAAACCTGCGTCGTAGAACGCTTCGCCGTAAAGGATAGAAATATCCCAGAATTTTGATTTTTTTTTATCGCTCACCATAGCACTATATTCAGAGCTTGCAGCATAGGCAGCCCTTAGTGACTCCTTGCTTTCAAAGCACTTTTGACGATATGCCCGGAGCATTTGAAGCGATTGTTCAGTGCTTGTTTCTCCGGCGAAGAAAATACGCATTAGAAATGCGCTCTTAACACGCATTGCGTCGGCAATATCTAACTCAGGCAGTGATAGCCAGTTCGCAAGTTCTTGTTTTCCGCTGTTCGTTATGGTGTATACTCTTTTGTTAGGTTTTTCCGTTTGTATAATGCGCTCACTAATTAACCAGCCGCACCGTTCCATGGCATCCAGCTCACGATAAACCTGACTAGTCTTTGCCTGCCAGAAAAACGAAAGAGAAGCCTTAAACGCCTTATCCAGTTCATATCCTGTCATTGAGCCGTAATTCAAGAGACCCAACAGACCATGTTTAAGTGACATACGAATACCTCCATCTTTCAATATTCAATAAGTTGATTATATAACGAAGTGAATATAGTGTCAATATCAAGTTCCGGCCGCTTCATGGCTACACGCAGCAGGTAGATGTCTGCTTCAACTTTGTAGGCAGGGTTTTGGGCAAGAGAAAAGCCGTAGGACCTAAAAAGTCCTACGGCAAATCTTAATAGCAGAAAACATCCTTATGAGAGTTCCCCACACAGCAGTTTCTTCCTTTTAAGGTGAAGAAAAGGTTGGGTATAATTCCGGATTGCCATATCTGAGGCTGTGTACAGGGATAGGCTGCAGCCGGATAACGCCAGTATCCCTGATTTCATCGGAATGGTTCGTTATTCCGATAAATATACATTCAGTTTTTCAATCACCGCATCTGCCGCAGCTTCTGCGGAGAGTGTCCCGGTGAAGAATTCTCCGGCGTTTTCTTTGATTGCGGCAGCAATGTGATCGTCCGAAAGCACTCTATTGGTCACAGAGGAGCAAATTCTCACGAGATCTTCAATCTGTTGCTGATCCGGGGCCTCAAGAGCAAGGAAGGTTGAGCTTCCGCCATCATTGGTGATTGAGGTTCCTACGGAATAATTGCTTCGATCCAGCAGGGCACCGGCAGCCATTGCCTTTGAGTTAATCGGGAAACCGTCGTATAGATCATTCTTTTGGACTTCTTCCGATAATACCGTAAGAAGAAATTCCTGTCCCAGTTCAGGCTGTGTGCTTTTGGTACTGATTCCGAGCTCACAGCTGGGGCTGAAGGAGTTCTCGAAGGAGGTATAAGAACCCTTGACATGTTTGGTCATACCGAATGGGAATATGGAATCAAGGAAGCTCTTTGAGGTAGACAGAGCTAAATATTCACCAGAGGGCAGGTTCCAGACATTGTTGCCGCGAACAGTGGCATTGTCATAACTTTCAAGGATTTGGCAGCGGTCACCGACGAGCTTTAACGCCTGGAGAGTTTGAAGCAGGTTATCTTTGCTGATTTTACCGTCAGGGCTTAACAGGGAGTTGATTTCATAGGGAAGGAAGAGGTCGATCAGATCATCCAAGGTCAGTGAACCGAACATGGGAGTATTCGTGGCAGAGGCGTACTCTGCCAGGGCCTCAAGGGTATTTAGGCGGTTCACATCCCCATTGGTACCAAACAGCATATTAACTCCGAACCGGGCGGGTATTCGGTAGATGCTGCCGCCCTCACCGCGATAATTATCCATAATGTTTTTATAAAGAGTACCGTCGTCAATCATCGGCTGCAGCAGGCCTCCCAGATCTGTCAAAACTCCTTTTTCAATCAGGGAATCCGCTGGTAATCCGTCCAGAACAAGAATATCATAATTGCTTCCGGCCAAAAGCTCGGTATTCAGAGCACGGATATAATCTTCCTTTACCGCTGCATCTGCGGACGCGTATTCTTCCTTTGACATGGCAATGGTAAAATTCACACGGACATCGGTATGCGTTTGCTGGAAAATGGCAGCAGCCTGCCTCAAGGTAGAGTTATCTGTGAGAGAATAGATATTCAATTCGTTGGAAGGAGAGGTATCCACTGTCTCATCAAAGGTATACTGCATCATGGAATTGCCGGTATCACTCTGAAACAAAACATAATAGTTGCCGGAGGCGTCAGCCACAAATCCGGTACTCCACATCGTAGGCATCGCCAAAGAGGTCAGAGTGCCGTCAAGTACACAGTTCCATAAAGAGGTGTTTTCCTCCAGTTTAAAAATCCCGTCTGCATTGCAAAGAAGGAGATCCTTACCGTTGTAATCCGCATACATGCTGGATTCCAGTGTGGACTCAAAGGGATAATTGCTGCTGTCGGAAAGGCTGGTATCATATACCACCATACTTTTAATCCTATTGTTGTCATCCTGCTCTCCGAGGATGAGCTTTGTTCCCGAGGAGAACAAAAAGTCCGTGGAATAACGATACTCGGAGAGGGTGTAAGACAGCTTCTGGTCCGCACTGTCGTAAAGGTTAACCTCTCCGCTGTAGTTTAGGGCAGCCAGGGTGCCGTCCTCAAGGAGTGCTACCATAGAGGGGAAAGTGTAAGATCCAGAGGCTGGATCACGCTCATCCCAGCCTTCCGGATGTAAGACCTCATAAGTGGTCCCATCCTTGGAGCATATCAGATTGGCTTTCATATCATTGTCAATCAGCTCATAATAAAACAGATACTGATAACCATTGGTAGCTTCCATAACTTGCGGGCGGTAGGTCCAACCCCGGGGCAGGGAAGGAAGCGCCTGAAGCCATGCAGGGGTAGCTTCTGTCCAGCTTCCGTCATCCTCCAGCTGATAACCGGTAATGGCAAAGGGGGTTTCGCTATAGCTGTAAAGGAAGGGTTTCTGATCCTTTTTGGTCAGTTGGAGAGAGGCATTGGCTGCTTCTGCCGGAAGGGAAAGATTTTTTTCAATATATCTGCCCTTCAGACGGTTGCTGGTATCCTCAGAAGCTTTTTGGCTGCAGCCGTAAAGGATGCAGCAGAATATAAGTATTAAATACAGGACATGCTTTCGTTTCATTTCTTACTCCTTTCATTCTGCCTAAAATGATTTGCACTGCAGCATCTAAAAGTTACAGTTTTGCCTTCGCCCAGCCACAGGCTGAACTGTAACTTTATAATAATGAACGCTTTTCTGTATGTTGCAATAATCATACAAATATGTTATAAAATGCTTATCTCTAACCAACCTTAAAAAAAGAAGGATTTGTAAAATAAATAATTGAAATACCTTGCGGCCGGGAGCAGAAAGGTCTCCGGCGATGAAAGGAGCTGTCGTGAATGTATCTTCTGATCGTAGAGGACGATAAAGATTTATGCTCAATCCTGGAGTACCGGTTGAAGAAAAACAATATTGAAGTGGATTTTTGTCATGATGGGGGAGACGCTCTGTTCTATGCAAATAAGCAGACCTATGACATTATTATATTGGACCGGATGCTTCCCGGGGTGGATGGATTGACCATTCTTGAGAGGCTTCGCAGGCAGAATATCACAACACCGGTTATCATGGTAACGGCGATGGATACCTTGAAAAACCGGATCGAGGGTCTGGATACCGGAGCGGACGATTATCTGACCAAACCCTTTGATGTCGAAGAACTCCTGGCAAGAATACGGGCTTTGGCAAGAAGACCGGCAAAAATTGAGAATTTTGAGCAGCTGCAATTTTCTGATTTTATACTCAATGCGGGAACCATGCAATTGGTAAAAGGGAAGGAAATCTGCAGCCTGTCCAAAAGAGAAGGGGATCTTTTGAGTTTCTTTATCAAGAATAAAGGGCAGATACTGACCCGTGACATGCTGCTGAACCGGGTCTGGGGAGCCGATAGCTTTGTTACGGATGGAAATCTGGATAATTTCATCTGCTTTCTTCGGAAACGCCTGAAATCGATACATAGTCATGCAACAATCAAAACAGTCCGGGGGATCGGCTATCAACTGGAGGAATAGAGGAGGTGCCCTTTGTTTAAAAAGCTG
This sequence comes from Bacillota bacterium, assembly GCA_023437885.1. Lineage (GTDB taxonomy): Bacteria > Bacillota > Clostridia > Lachnospirales > Lachnospiraceae > Mobilitalea. Next base: position 7,458 of record JAEZFH010000194.1, read on the forward strand.
AAGCGAAGATTGATTCTACTCTACGGTATTACCAGCAGTGTGATATTAACTGTAATCATTATAGGAATATCTGTCATTAATTACAAGCAAAACAGCCAGCAGGAGGAGGTTTTGTTTCAGAAGAATACGGAGCAGATTATAGAGAAGGTCCGTTCGGATAATATCATCAACAATACCTGGATGCTTCAGAAGCAGTCGGAGGACCATTATATGATTCTGATTGAGGAGAACGGGAAACGGCTGACAAGCTCCTATCAGGCAGAAAATGGGCTGAATACGGAGATTCTGGCAAAAGAAATCAAGGAGCTTGCAGCAGCCGAAGGTATCCGTCTTGACCGGCGGCCCCTGTATTCAAAGCTGGAGAAGACCCCGGTGATAACTCTGGATTACGGGCCGCAGGGTTCCTGCCTTGGAATAGCCGTCAATATTCCTACCAAGAGCGGTTGGCAGAATATTATGATCTTTTCGGGAAACCGTCTGCGGTCCAGGGTTCAGACGGGACAAATTCTGTTCTTTGCCATGGTTGATCTGATCGGGGTCGCAGCCTTTTTTCTGATTAGCTCTCTCTATATCAGCAAGGTAATCCGGCCTCTGGAGGAGGGGCAGGAGCAGCAAAATGCCTTCATCGCGGCAGCCTCCCATGAGCTTCGGTCACCGCTTACGGTCATAAAAACCGGGGTGTCCTCCATCCGTGAGGATGTTACGAAGGCCGGCCAGTTCCTCGGACACGTGGAGGAGGAATGTGACCGGATGACCAGATTGATTAATGACATGCTTTTGCTGGCGGCAGCGGACGCCAGGCATTGGAAGCTGGACCTGGAGCCGGTGGATATGGATACACTGTTAATTGAGTGCTATGATATGATCTGCGCCTGCCTGAATGAGCGGCAGATAGACATCACCCTGGAGCTGCCGGAGGAAGCACTCTCCACGATCAATGGGGATAAGGTGCGTATAAAGCAGATACTGACCATCCTTACGGATAATGCAATGAGTCATTCCCCGGAGGGCAAAAAAATTGCAATCCGGGCATGCCAGCAAAAGCACTCTATGGTAATTGAGGTTGAGGATCATGGCAGGGGAATATCCGAGGAAGAGAAAAAGCATGTCTTTGAACGCTTTTACCGGGGAGATCAGTCAAGAACCGGGAAGAAGCATTTCGGGCTGGGGCTGAGTATTGCCAAAGAACTGGCGGAGCTGCATCAGGGAGATATTTTTATCCGGGATACTCCGGGCGGAGGCGCCACTTTTGTGGTAAGGTTCCCGATATAAGACAGGAGCAAGCCAAGGTACGGAAGAATAATAGTTGATGGAAGCACAGCGGTCATACTGCAAATTTGTTTGCATGTGTGTGAGCAGAGCGAAGATCACGAATGCGTTCGACCTTCATGTTAGGATAAGGACAGCCGTCAGGCCGGAGAAGCATTGCATCCGGACCGCCGGCTGTTTTTGTTATGCGTACATTTGCTGTGTGGCTCGGTAATCCGGGATCTTAAGGTTATTTAGAGATTCCTCTGCTATACTGTGGAAAAACAGGTGCACGCTGTGCTGGCATCTGATTTATTGCAGAAAGGTAGTGTGGAATGAGATGAAACGAAAATCCAAGCTTATGCGGAGGGAGATAAGAACGGCCTGGCTGTTCCTGCTTCCCAGCCTTTTGGGCATATCTGTGTTTGTCCTGCTGCCCTTTCTGGATGCGGTGCGAAGGTCTTTTTTTGAAGCCATGGGGGAAGATTTGTCGGTTTGGGGAATTACCGGGCAGTACTGGGGAATGAGGCCTTTCAGCTTGCTGTGAAAATACCGGCCGTTTTATCCTGATTTGTATTCCTCTGTTAATGCTTCTCAGTCTGCTGTTTTCTGTTATGATGCAGCATAGCAGTGACTTTTTTAAGGTATCCTTTTTGATTCCCATGGCAATACCGGTTGCCTCGGTGGCACTGCTCTGGAAGATTTTTTTTCATAACCAGGGTCTGCTGAATCATCTGCTGGTGAATCTGGAGCGGCAGCCGGTGGACTGGATGAATACGGATTATGCGTTTTGGGTACTGGTACTTAGCTATGTATGGAAGAATACCGGCTACGATTGTGTGCTTTGGCTGTCCGGGTTAAGCAGCATACCCGGTTCCATCTACGAGGCGGCGGCAATCGATGGAGCAGGAACGATAGGAAGGTTTGTGTATATTACCTTACCGGGGCTGCTGCCGACCCTGTTCGTTGTTACGGTAATGTCTTTGGTGAACTCCTTTAAGGTATTCCGTGAGGCTTACCTGGTGGCTGGAGCATATCCTCAGAACAGCATCTATATGCTTCAGCACTTATTAAACAACTGGTTCCTCTCACTGGATATACAGAAAATGTGTGCGGCGGCGGCAATGCTGGCAGCAGTATTTGTCCTGTTCCTGCTTATATTTTATTGTCTGGGGAGAAGAGGAGGGAAGGAATGAAAGGACTTAAGCTTCTGAACCTTCTTATTCTATGCCTGATGGTCCTGCTGATCTGGCTGCCCTTATGGATGCTGGTCTCCGGCTCCTTTATGGGAATTGGAGAGGTCAGGGACGGGATCGGTGCCGTGCTGGGACAAAAGGAAGGATATGCCGCCTGGCCTCTGTTCCCTAAGTATCCCACACTCAGACCCTATATCCGGCTGCTGCTGGATACGCCCCAATTCTTTCCTATGTTTTGGAATTCCTGTATACAGGTCATTCCCGGCGTAGCCGGCCAGCTTATCATTGCCCTTCCTGCCGCCTGGAGCTTTGCGCGCTTCCGGTTCCGAGGAAGAAAAGCGCTGCTCCTGTTATATATCGTATTGATGATTATGCCCTTCCAGGTTACGATGGTATCCAGTTATCTTGTACTGGACCGGATGAGGCTTATGAATACCCATTCGGCATTGATTGTACCCATGCTCTTTTCTGCATTTCCGGTTTTCGTCATGGAGAAAAGCTTTCAGACGATACCGCCGTCCCTGATTGAAGCAGCGAAGATAGATGGGGCAGGTGAGATGAAGATATTTTTTCATATCGGGCTGCCCATGGGCGCCTCCGGAATTATTTCGGCAGGTGTTCTGGGGTTTCTGGAGGGTTGGAATGCGATTGAGCAGCCAATTACTTTCTTGAAGGATAAGGCTTTGTGGCCCCTGTCCTTATATCTGCCCAGTATTGCGATGGATGAGCTGGGAGTGGCCATGGTTGCCTGTGTAATAGCCATGATGCCTGCGCTGCTGTTCTTTCTCTTCGGTCAGAAATATATCGAAGAGGGAATTGTGGCTTCCGGTATTAAGGAATGATAAAGAAAGAACTTCTGATTTTCAAGAAATACCGCAATGATTGGAATTGCAAAAAGAATCGGAAATTATCTCATGGATATTCCTGGGGAATGATTAAAACGGGTTCGGAGGAAAGAAAGGTTATCGGTATAGGAGGAAGCAGAGAATGAAAAAAATAAAACAATATATCCTGGCACAGCTGGCAAAGGAGCCGGAGGCGGCAAAAAGTACACTGCAGGAAACGGCAAAACGCCTGTTGGTCGGTTTTTTTGTATTAATGCTGCTGCTGACCGGAGTATCCCGCGCGGCAGATTCCGTAACAGTAGCCAGAGTGAGGGCTGCCCGGATAAAAAGCGGTGTGCTGAATCACGCTGTTTCAGGAGAGGGTGCGATTGAATCGGAGGCAGAAAAATATCTGAAATTATATGAAGGGGCCAGAATCTTAGAGATTGACGTGAAAGAAGGGCAGCCTGTGGAGGAGGGCGAGCTTCTCTTTACCTATGATTTGCAGGATTTGGAGAAGATCAGGGAAACCCTTCAGCGTCAGCTTACAATAGCAGAGCTCAGCCTGGAGAAAGAAATGCTTGCCCAGGAACCGGCAGAAGCAGCCGATGAAGCGGAGGCGGCGCAGCTCCTTGTCAGGAGGGCGGAGCTGGACGCCGGATTAGCCCAGATAAAGCTGGAGGAGGCAAAGTCGGTGATTGATAAAACAAAGCAGGAGGAGCTAGAGGCAGCCGATGAAGCATACCGGGAGGCAACGGCAGCAAGGGCAGAGCTGGAGGAAGACCGGGAGAGGGAGGTAAGACAAGCGGAAAGAGAGGGTGGCAGAGCGGAAGAAGCCCTGGAGGAGCTGTATGCCGATAAGAAAAAAGCGGAAGCTGCAATCTCGGAGTATCGGACAGCCGTACTGAGCAGCGGAATAAAAATCACTGCACCGTCCCGGGAAGACAGAGGGGAGCCAGTATTTAACCCTGACAGTATATCCTTTGATGAACGCGAGTATAGCGCTACCCTGATGAATATCCACAATAGCTTCAGTGAGATGCTGACCAAGAGCTATACCCAGCCGGAGAGCCTGGCTTTAAAGCCTGCAGCAGCCGGTACAGAAAAGGAGAGCGGCACTGATCCGCTGATCCAGGCTCAAATACATATTTTTTGGTGCTATTACGGTGAAGAACAATATAAGAGCCATGCAAAGGAGGCAAAGGGCTTATTAAAGAATCTCAACCGTGCCAGGGAGGATTATCAACTGGCATTTATCACAGCTGCGGAGTCGGGAGCATATCTGACAACCTCCCAGAAGGCAGCTTATATCCGCTCCTACGAGGATGCCTACGGGGCCTGGAAGGAGTTTACCGGGAAGGACCAGGAGCTTTATGATGCCATATCCGCTTATGGAGCTGCAATCCAAAGC
>JAEZFH010000197.1 GCA_023437885.1 Bacillota bacterium
ATCGTAATCCCGTACATCTACGCCGCCGACCTTCACGGTTCCCTCGGTAGCATCATACAGACGCGGGATCAGTTGAACCAGACTCGATTTGGAGCTGCCGGTACCGCCGATGATTCCCACGGTCTCGCCGGATTTGATGGTAATGCTGATATTGCTGAGGCATTGCTTATTTTTGTCCTTTGTATAGCTGAAGCTGACATTTTCAAAGGTAATTTCACCGTTTTTTACTTCTGTCACCGGCGCCTCATTGTTATGTATATCACTTTCCTCCTGCAGCAGCTCGGCAATCCGGTCGGCTGAGGTACGGGAAATGGTTAACATAACAAATACCATGGAGAGCATCATGAGGCTCATAAGAATCTGCATCGTATAGGTGATCAGACTGGTAAGTTCTCCTGTTGTCAAGGTTCCGGATACAATCAGCCGGGCAGCAAACCAGGAAAGCAGCAGCATACAGGTATATACCGCCATCTGCATCAGAGGACTGTTGAAGGCTAAAATCTTCTCTGCCTTGGAAAAATCCTCAAACATGCTGCCCGATACCTTCTTAAACTTCATGGTTTCATAATCTTCTCTAACAAAGGTTTTCACTACCCGTATCCCCCGCAGATTTTCCTGCACGACATGATTCAGCCGGTCATAGGTTTTGAATACCCGTTTGAACACCGGATGAGCCTTAAGGAAGATATAGTATAGGCCAAATCCCAGAAAGGGAACAACTGCAATAAAAATCAAGGACAGCCTTCGATTGATGCCAAAGGCCATAATAAGTGAAAACACCAGCATTAGCGGACTGCGGACCGCAATTCGAATGATCAGTTGAAATGAATTCTGTACATTGGTAACATCGGTTGTGAGCCTCGTTACGATGCTGGCAGTCGAGAATTTATCAATATTGGAAAAGGAATACTCCTGTACCCGGTAAAACATTGTTTTACGAAGATTTTTGGCAAAGCCGGCGGAGGCATTCGCTGCAAACCACCCCGAGCTGGCCCCGAAGACCAGGGACAGGACGGCACATCCAATCAGAAGAAAACCGTATTTTACGATTATATTTGTATTGCCCCGATTAATTCCATTGTCAATAAGGAAGGCCATCAGAAGCGGTAATATAACATCCATCACCACCTCCATGGTCACGAGTACCGGTGTAAGGATGGTATCCCTCCGATATTCCTATACATCTTGCTAATTTTTTTATCATATATGCCTCCGTTCTATTAAGTGTATCATCCGTTTATTAGCCTCCGAACAGTAAGGAAGCTAACAATATGTCCGAATAAAATGCCCTCCCGTCCGGATGGCACTCTACTCTAGGTTTGATTTTATTTTCCGCAGAATCACATAAAATGCTGCTATTTCTTCCTCCGTCAATCCCGATGCCAACTGCTCCTCCAATTCCTCCAGAACCCGGATGATTTCCTCATGGATGGCAATCGCCCTTGGTGTCAGCACCAGCTTCTTCAGCCTTGCATCATAATCCACCGCTTCCCTGATAATGAGATCATTCTTCTCCATCAACTGCAATATTCCCGTAGCTGTTGATCTTCGAATTGAGAATTCCGCTTCAACATCACGCTGGAATATATCTCCCTGTTCGCGGTTACGGTACAGATAGCCGATGATCCAGCCATGCATCCCCGTGACCTCCTGATTTTGTGCAAATACCGCTGCACTATCGATTTTACGTTTAATCATATTGGACAGAATTTTTATTTCACGGCCTATCGCATCTTTTCGCATAATATGCTCCCTCCTATATTGTTAGGGTGCTAACATTATATCCTGCCTTTTGTTTCTTTGTCAACCTATTTTTCCTTATTCTCTCCGGCCCCTGATCCGGTAATTATCCGGTCCCCCCCAAAGGCACATATGAATTACAGTTGTTCCCAGGTTTTACAGTACTTCACATATAGTAAAGCATCTCTGCTCCATTATATAATTAACAGGCATGCCGGTATGTTTTATCCGGCATTCCGGCATGACTATACCTTCTAACAAGGAGATATTATGAAGAAACTGGGGATATTTTTCTTAGCTTTCGCCTTGCTGCTCGGAGTAGTCCTGCAAACGGCACAGGCGGCAGAAGGCTCTTCCTTCGAAGAGGAGCTGAACATGTACTTAAGCGAAATCAGCACAGAACGCGGATTTGAAGTAAATAAGACGGACCTGGAAATGTACCTTTCCGCCTACGATAATGATTTATCGTCATTTGCATCCGTCGATGAGCTCCGGTCTGTCTGCGGGGCTGTTATTAAAGCTGATTTCAGCAATCTTAGCGGTATTTATAAAACATACGGGTTGGATGAAGCCTCATTAACCAAGCTGCTCTCCGACAAGGGCGAGGAATTGAAGGATTATATCTATGTAAATGACCTGGACTATGCCGTTAACTTTTATACCTATGATGATACCTTCGAACGTGACCCCGAATTCGACACCAAGCTGGTCGATTACCTGACAGCAGTCAGCTTGGAACGCGGGTTTACAGTTACGAAGGAAATGCTGGCCAAGGCTCTGGATATCTACGGAACCAATCTTGCTTCCTTTGAGACAGTGGATGAGTTAAAGGATTACATGGGTGAAGTCATTCAAGCAGATCTCAGTAACCTCTCCAGTATCTATGATGCTTATGACATCGATCAGGAAGCTCTCATTGCTCTTCTGGAACAAAACGGGAAAAGTATTAATGATTTTATCTATGTTTATGATTTGAACGTGATTGCCTACAGCGGTTCGGAGGATACTCCGATAATCGACGATGCGATGCTTGCTGAACTGCTTAAGAGAATGGATCTGGATGAAACTGAGCTGAAAAACCTGGAGAATTATTTTGCCTCCATGGAGGATTACTATACCAGCCCTGTATTTATCACTGGCATATCCTCCTCGTTTGAACGTCTTTCTGCAGCAATGGAAGGAATGGATCCCAATGCGGAAATCACGAAAGAGCAGGCCAGGCAGATCACGGCTTATTTAAATGAGCTGTTTGAGCTGATGAAGCTTAAGGTTGAAATTTCTGCAATTTTCAATGGCAAGGAAGAAGCCTTTCCCATCTCGGACCTTTTGCTCATGACAGAATTTAATGATGGGATCGATAAAATCAAGTTGTCTTTCTATGGCGAAAATAATGTTTTCCTTGCTGATTATTATATGTCGCAGGACATTATTGACTACCTGAAGGGAAAGCCCAGTGAGATCGGGGAGGAGATTGAAGAGATCATTGATCAGAAACCTGCAGGCCAAAAGCCCGCCCTACCCAGGACAGAAGACGGCGGAAAGCTGCCGAAGACTTCCACTAATTATATTCCCGGTGCAATGCTGGGGGGCGTCCTGGCAGTTGCCGGAATTCTTATGTATCAAAGGATAAAAAATGATAAGGAAGAAACCACACAATAAATTACAAAAGAGAATAATTCACCAACTAACCCGTTTCATAGCCGTTTTGGCTGTGGCAGCCGGAATTTGGTTGACCGCTTTCAATCTGTATCATTATTCACGCGGTTATTTTGCCGGATGGATACATACCGCCACGGCAGGGAATGCCGGGGAAAAAGCTTCCCGGGAATGGGATCAGGATGTGAGTTCCGTCACCGGGAAACTACCCATAAGTACCAAGGCTTCTGTTCTGGTGGATGATATGGCTACGAATTCTTTGGAAGCTGCCCAGCCGGTCCTTTACGAGGAACGTCCGCAAACCGGCGAACAATTCGGCGAGCTGTTCATTCCTAAGCTGGATGCCCTTCTTCCAATCTATGAAGGAACCGGTGAAGAAGAATTAGACCTTGGCGTCGGCCATTATGCCGGTAGTGTTCTTCCGGGAGAAAGGGATAATTGTGTGCTCTCAGGACACCGGGATACGGTATTTCGCAGGCTTGGCGAGGTAGGCGAAGGTGATGTTCTCATTGTCAGAACGCAAATGGGTGAATTCAAATATGTTGTAAAAAAAATACGGATTGTGGATAAGGAGGACCGGACCGTGATTGTCTCAAGACCAAAGGCAGCTTTAACGGTCAGTACCTGCTATCCCTTCGAGTATATCGGTTCAGCTCCCCAGCGATATATCCTGGTTGCTTCTCTGTCTTCGACCAGTTTAAATGAATAAGGCACCAAAGCGATAGCAACAGACCTGCGAAAGCTGTCTGTCAGGAACGATCACTATAAAATAGGATGTTAAAATGGGGAGTGTCGTAATGACATTCCCCGTTTTGATTCCGCTTACATTATTTGATTGTAGATACGGTCTAAGGTCTCCTCCAAAGAGGAATAATACTCCGTGACACCGAAATCCAGGACCGGTTTACAGGATTTGCACGTAAGAAGGGCTATATTGTCCCTGAGACATTTCTGAAGCTTATGCGTAACCTTGATCGCAGGCAGCAATCCGGTCTCAGGCAATACAACTAACAGCTGCTGTGCATCCCATCTGCCCACAAGGTCAAGCTTGCGCAGTTGGTTTATCAACAGCTGTCCTGTAGATTGAACCATCGTGTTGACCACTTCCTGCTCCTCCTGGGAGGTCATCGGCTTGACCAGTGTAATTTCACACAGGATCAGGGAAAAGGGATTGCCGTAGCGGTCATACCGCTCAATCTCCCGCTCCATATTCTCCAGCAAGCCTCTCTGGTTCATCAGACCGGTGCTGTTATCTATTCTGCTGTGTTTCTCCACCAGCTCGTTCAGTACGGTTCTGGCATTAAGCAACCCTTTTAAATCATTGAATTTATTGATGATCGGTTCCAGCTTCTCATAGCCGAGGAATACTCTCCACTGCTCCTTCTCCAGTAGGACCAGCTTGGTTAAGCTGTCCTTCTGAAGCATATCCATTACAATATTGTATTCCACGGTATTCACACTGAATTCCAGAACATCGCCAAACATCTGTCCCTGAATCAGCTTGTTTTTATAGATCCCGTAAATATCGCATTTGAAATCCTTCATGGTATATACCTTGGAGACCGCAGTCTGCCAATGGATGAAAGCCTCCTTGGTAATCTTGCGCTTATCCAGCTCGGAAATCAAATCATAGCATTTGGAATAATCATTTCTCATGATATGATGAAAATAATCCTCCAGCAGTGCCTTTGCTGTCAGAAACCTCATGTCGTGGCGTCTTCCCTGCTTCGGGCCGGCAGCCTCCTTGTCCTCGGCGCGGGAAACAGTCCGGGTGTCCTCCTGTGGTACAAGGCGGGGATTCCTGTCCGCCCAAATCCTGTTATATTCCTTGCGCTTTACAGGATCGCTCAGAATAGCATATGCCTCGTTAATCAGCTGCATTCTGTCATCCTGATAATTATCCGGCCTTACATCGGGATGATATTTGCGTGCCAGCCGCTTATAGGCACTTTCAATTATCTCCGGCTCGGCCTGGTAATGAACCTGAAGAATTTTGTAATAATCATAGGACTGCATACCTTCACCGCCTCATAGTAACAATTCCATTCTTATGAAACCATATTGCCTGCACATGCGATGTACATCCGTATGCATATACATTCGCATACCTGTTCTGAACATGTATGTCCAAGCTTCCATGGTAAGCACTTCGTGCCAGAATGTGAACTCCTTTTGATGCGCATGTTCATGCGCAAAACACGGGTATAATGTCTATCGACATTATACCCGTTCCTAATTGCAGATTCCAGTAGAAAATTGTCCTATTCACCCGATTCTCTCATTTGTTACGCCATGCTGTTCCGCTCTTGCTTCCCTCTGTTTACAGCTCTCGCAGTATTAAATCCGTGCTCCCTTGGTTCAGGCCAACTTCCACCCGCAGCACCTTGGGATGCTTCCTGTATTCCGTTCGGACCATTTCCCGCAATCCGGTTCCTCCCTGATAACCATGAATGATCCGGATGCGGTATACATCCTTCTTTACCTTCTTTAACTGGCTGTCAAGATATATCCTGGCTTGATATTTTGTCATACCGTGGATATCCAATTCAAGAATCCCCTGATTCATTGCCGTTACCTGCCGAATTCAGACAGCTCCAGTCCCTTGTTACGATCAAGCGCCGTCTGGATGCTCCAGTTGTGGACAAAGAGCAGCAATGGATTCCCTTTCAGATCCTTCACCTTTTTCGTATCCGAGGATAAACTCAGCTTGCTGATGTCGATATTCTTATTTACGACCCAACGGATATATTCATAGGGCAGGGGCTCCATTCGAATCTCCACGCCATATTCAGATTCCAGACGGAACTTCAATACGTCAAATTGCAGGGTTCCTACCACTCCGACGATGATTTCCTCCATTCCGGTATTGTACTCCTGGAAGATCTGGATGGCTCCCTCCTGTGCGATCTGGGATATCCCCTTCAGGAACTGCTTTCTCTTCATGGTATCCACCTGCCGCACCTTGGCAAAATGCTCCGGTGAAAAGGTCGGAATTCCTTCATAGGTAAAACTGCGGTCCGTGGTGCACAGAGTATCACCGATGGAGAAAATCCCCGGATCAAAGACGCCGATAATATCCCCTGCATAAGCTTCCTCGATGATGGTTCTCTCACTTGCCATCAGCTGCTGGGGCTGGGATAAACGTATTTTTTTATTTCCCTGGATATGATTCACCTCCATGCCGGCACTGAATTTGCCGGAGCAAATTCTCATGAAGGCAACGCGATCACGGTGGGCTTTATTCATATTCGCCTGTATCTTGAAAACAAAGGCTGAAAACTCATTCTCCAGAGGATCAATGGTTCCCTCTGAGGACACTCTCGGCAGGGGTGAGGTGGTCATAGACAGGTATTTCTTCAGAAAGAACTCCACGCCGAAATTCGTCAGAGCCGAGCCGAAGAAAACCGGAGTCAGCTTGCCGCTCAGCACCTGGCCGATGTCAAATTCACTGCTGGCGCCATCGATTAATTCGATTTCCTCTGACAGGATATTGTGATTTTCCCTGCCGATCAGATCATCCAGCCCCCGGTCCCCCAGCTCTACCTCTACTGTCTCAACCTCCTTCATGCCGTTATGTGCGGCATAAAAGCGGGATATATGCTTATTCTCCCGGTCATAGACACCCTTAAAATTCTTGCCGGAGCCGATGGGCCAGTTGATGGGACAGGTTTGAATTCCAAGAACACTCTCAATCTCATCCAGCAATTCAAAGGTATTCCGAGACTCCCGGTCCAGCTTATTAATAAAGGTAAAGATCGGTATCCCCCTCATAACACATACCTTAAAGAGCTTTTTCGTCTGAACCTCCACACCCTTGGAGGCGTCGATTACCATGACTGCCGAATCCGCCGCCATCAGGGTACGGTAGGTATCCTCCGAGAAATCCTGGTGTCCCGGTGTATCCAATATATTGATACAATAATTATCATAATTAAACTGCATTACGGATGAGGTAACGGAGATACCTCTCTGTTTCTCAATCTCCATCCAGTCGGATACTGCATGCTTATCCGTTTTTTTACCTTTCACGGAACCGGCAAGATTGATTGCTCCGCCGTAAAGCAGCAGCTTTTCCGTCAGTGTTGTCTTGCCCGCATCGGGATGGGATATAATTGCAAAGGTACGCCTTTTCTTTATTTCTTCGGTATAATTACTCAATGTAAATCCTCCAAACTGATCTATCAGATGTCTTCCACATCAAATCTCCATAATAAATAAACCAATTCATCTTAATATATTCGAAAGCGGATTGTCAAGGCATTTACACCGGGAAATCTCTGAAATTACTTTGAGAAATATGCGTATCACCATAATTGCGCTTCCTTCCGAAGCTCCGCTGTCACAATGCATCGTCCTTCAGCATCGGCATTGCCCCACCTTCTACTGCGCAACCACCTTGACCTCTGTAATTTTCGCTTCAATACCGAGCATTTTCAGATACTGGATCAGGTAAAGCTGCATCGCAGGAGTCAGCTCACCCTGGAGGGTTGCCTCCAGTCCGACAAAATATTTAATCCCCCCGGCGGGAGCCCCGTTCTTTTTCGCTGGATCTTCCTCTGAAATAAAATGAAAGGTATGGGCCTTCTTCATCTCATTCCCGGCACTGTCCTTTACCGCAGCAGCAGGAAGTGTCACAGTATAATCCGTATGATAGGCGAGATCTTCTTTCGGAGTAAGGATAAGCAGGTTATCTTCAATTTCATAGGTATACAAAACTGTTTGGGCAGTAACGGTCTTAATGCTGATCTGGCCCAATGCCTTGCCTTTCTTGATTTTCTCACTAAAACGGATTACTATTTCACTTTCCCTCATAATATCGGATGCCATATCTGCAGGGCTGGTTTTGGTAACAGTAGGAGCCTTCGTATCCTTCTTAGCTGCATAGGCAGGCTCTGTCATGCAGATCAGCAGTATCATAATACAAATAATCGAAACTAACTTCTTCATCGTATTCCTCCTCATATAATCTTGCGATATCTCCTTAATTCTTGCGGTATCGCTGTTTTTCATTTTTTTGATAAAAGCCCTTATTTCATGGATACAAAACGTATTTTATACTTTTGATAAGAGAAAAGGGTAT
>JAEZFH010000295.1 GCA_023437885.1 Bacillota bacterium
CGCAAGCGCTGCCCATCCTCCCACCGAATGCACCACGGTGTCCCCGGCAAAATCAAAGAAGCCCATTTCTGCCAAAAAGCCGCCGCCCCAGATCCAATGTCCGACAATCGGATAGATCACCAAAGTCAAAACAAAAGAAAACACAATAAAAGAAAGATACTTGATGCGCTCTGCAACCGCTCCGGAGACTATGGTTGCTGCGGTACCGCAAAACACCAGCTGAAAGAAGAATTTTGCGTAGAATGGAATACCGGTCCAGGAAATTGCAGTATACACTCCTTCGTATGCCTCGTTGACCGCCGGTGAATTATCAGCACCCGTCAGCATGAATAATCCTCTGGTTCCGATAAAGCCATTTCCATCCCCAAACATAAATCCAAAGCCCAGCAGCAGAAATCCAAGGGATGATACCGCAAATACAATCAGGTTCTTTGATAAAATATTCACCGTGTTCTTTGACCTTGCAAAACCGCTCTCAACAGCTGCAAATCCTAAGTTCATAAAAAATACCAGCATTCCCGCCAGTAATACCCATAGGGTGTCCATAGTTACTTTTACATCCATATTTTCTTCCTCCTTAAAATAAGTTATATCTCCAAAAATATCTTCATCAGATATTCCTGTTTCATAAGTAATAAAACCAGCTCTGATGGCTAAAAAAGGAGGTCAAAGTGATGATTGCTTTGACCTCCTCGCCTTAAACTCCAAGTGATTGCTTTTTTATAACAAACGAGGCCAGAGCCAAATGCTCTGACCTCGCTGCCACCGATGCAATACCTCGATTATTATATTATCCTTATATAAAAAAAGGAAGCCAAAGCAATCCGCTTTGACTTCGTTGTCGTGAAATTCAATATCAAGAGTTTATCATAATTATTTTCAAATGACAATAGTCAATTTTAAAAATTTCTGTAATCTATATCCCGTTATCTTATTCATACCTATAAGTTATGCATTCAATGCTCTTTGATACACCTAACTTATGAACATGGCATCCCCAAAGCTGAAAAAACGGTAACGCTCCCTTACTGCCTCCCGGTAAGCCTCCATGACATGTTCCCTGCCTGCCAGGGCGGATACCAGCATCATCAAGGTAGATTCCGGCAGGTGAAAATTAGTAATTAATGCATCCATAATCTTAAACTGATATCCCGGATAGATAAAAATCGAGGTATCCCCGCTGCCGGGCTGAACTAATCCCTGTTCGTCGGCCGCCGACTCCAGCGTTCTGCAGCTGGTAGTTCCTACACAGATGATACGGCCTCCCCGTTTCTTGACACCGTTGATGATGTCCGCAGCCTCCTGTGTTACCTGATAGAACTCGGAATGCATGTGATGCTCCTGAACATTCGTGACCTTAACCGGACGAAAGGTACCAAGCCCGACATGTAAGGTAACATGCGCAATGGGAATTCCCATCGCTTCTATCTCTGCCAGCAGCTCCCTGGTAAAATGAAGCCCTGCGGTGGGAGCAGCAGCGGAACCTTCATACCTGGCGTAAACCGTCTGATATCTGCTCTTATCCTCCAGTTCATGGGTAATATAGGGAGGCAGCGGCATCTGCCCCAGTTGGTCCAATATTTCTTCAAAAATCCCCTGATACTTAAACTGAACCAGGCGGTTGCCATCCTCCAGCATATCAATGATTTCTCCGACCAAAAGCCCATCCCCAAAGCTGATCCTCGTTCCCGGCCTGGCTTTTTTTCCGGGTTTGACCAGAGTCTCCCAGATATCATTCTCTCTGCGCTTTAAAAGCAGCAGCTCAATCTTGGCTCCGGATAATTCTTCCGTTATTGTATTATCCCCGTGGAGCTTTACACCAATCAGCCGCGCCGGGATTACCTTGGTATTATTAATTACCAGGCAATCTCCTTCCCGCAGGTACTGTGTTATCTGTCGGAATATTTTATGCTCTATCGCCCCGCTTTCCTTATCCAGAAGCAGTAACCTGGAGCCGGAGCGGTCCTCAAGAGGGTTCTGTGCAATTAACTCCTCGGGCAAATCATAATAAAAATCCTGTGTTCTCAAAATAACCTCCATAAAATAACCGTTAATTATATTTTCGCTGGTATAATGTCTGTCGACATTATATCATGTCCGCAAGCGTCCATGGTATTGGCACTTCGTGCCAGGATGCGCACTCGCTCTGCTCGGCGCCGCTATAATGTCTGTCGACATTATACCGTGTTCCACACAAAAAATCCATATCAACTTATTATATCCGGATTTCTATTCGTATATAATGCTAGACTAGGAGCTGAATTCTTCCCACTCCGTGTAAGCCTCCTCCAGCTTTGCTTTAACAAGTGCCTGACTGTCATACAGCTCATTTAACTTCGCTCCGTCCGTACTATACTGCCCCATTAATTCGCCCAGTTTTTTCTCTTCCTTCTCCAATTCCTCGATTAACTCTTCCATTTGCTCCAGCTTTCTGCCGGACCTTTTCCCGGTCGGTTCTGCCGGTTGGCTAAGGATCCGAGCCGATTTATCCTTTTTGCTGTTTTGGCTTAAGACTGCCGCCGGCTTCACTGGCAGCCTTTCCTTTTCCTTCTTACACTCCTCCTGATAATAAGTATAATCCCCATCATACAGCTTAACTTGGCCCTGCTTCAGGGTGATAATCTTATCTGCCAGCTTATGGATAAAATACCGGTCATGTGATACAAAAAGCATGGTCCCCTCATAATTCGCCAGAGTCTCCTCCAGTACCTCCCTGGAATCCACGTCGAGATGGTTGGTGGGCTCATCCAGGATCAGCAGATTTGCTCCTTCAAAGGTAAGGGAGCATAACCGCAAGCGGCTCTTCTCTCCGCCGGACAGATATTTTATTTTCTTATTCACATCCTCCTGAAGGAATAGAACTTTAGCCAGCTGCGATCTGGCTGCTCCCTGGGTCAGGTTATGCAAACGCGAAAAATACTCCAGTACCGTTTGTTCTTCCTCCGGATACTCTACATGCTGGGGCAGATACCCGATAATGACACTGGCACCCAGGCGTATGATTCCCCGCTCCGGCTGCAGCTGTCCCAATATTATTTTTAACAGAGTGGTTTTCCCGCTTCCGTTCTCTCCGATAATACAGGCACTGTCCTGATAATACAGCACAAATTCGATTTCACGAAGCAGCTCCCTCTCTCCGAAGGATTTTCCCACTCCCTCCAGCTCCATAACCATCTTTCCCGATCTGCCCACCGCGGTCTGCTTCAGACGGATTTTACGCTTCTCCAGCACGGGGCGGTCCAGTACCTCAATCTTCTCCAGGCGCTTCTCCAACTCCTTGGCACGCTTGAACATTGTCTCGCTGTCTCTCATGGTTCCCCAGATACGATAGCGTTCAATCTGCTTCTCCATCCGGTCTATCTTCCTTAGCTGGTTCTGATAATTACGGAATTCAATAAGAAAACGTCTCTCTTTCTCAGCAACATAATAGCTGTAATTGCCAAGATATTCTTCCATATGGTCATATTCCAATTCATAGATCCTGTCGACCACATTATCAAGAAAGTACCGGTCATGGGAAATAATAAACGCTGCTCCCCGGTACTCCTTAAGAAAGCCTTCCAGCCATTCAATCGTCACCAGGTCAAGGTGGTTTGTCGGTTCATCCAACAGCAGAATGTCCGGCTCCTCCAAAAGTATTTTGCCTAAGATTACACGGGTTTTTTCCCCTCCGCTGAGCTGGTCGAAAGGCAACTCCTTCATGGCTTCATCTATTTGTAAGCCCTCCGTAATCTTATCGATTCGCGTCTCTATGTCATACCCATGCATATGCTCATATTTTTCGAGGAGTCTGGAATACTGGTTCATTACCCTTTGCAGCTGTTCGCCCTCCAGCTCTCCCATTTTCTTCTCAAGCTCCTCCATCTCCCCGCGAAGTCGCTGGATGGGCTCAAAGGCCATCCGCAGCACCTCTAACGTAGTAGTGGACTTCTCATAAACCGGGATCTGGTTAAGATACCCAAGCTTATTCTCCTTGCGTAGACTGACTTCACCGCTTTGATATTCCTCCATCCCCATCAGGATTTTCATTAATGTGGATTTCCCGCAGCCATTTTGTCCAATCAGGCCGATCCTCTCTCCGGTCTTAATCTCAAAGGATATGTTTTCAAACAGCTTATTTGCACCGTAGTATTTCACCAGGCTGTTTACATTTAACTCAATCATCTTTTCCTCCATTTCTGCACATAAAAAGACCCAAAGCCGAATAAGCCTTGGGTCTTCTTTTCATTCACTTCGAATACTCTGAATTTATTATGAAATCTCCAATTTACTTATAGGGTTATATTGAAAGCTATTAAATTTGGGCGCACTAATCCCGTTAACCGGTAAAATTGCGATCATAATAGCTTCAAATTTAATCCATCTAAGTGCTGCGTTCATTCTAAATCTCCATTTCGAGCTAAAATTGAAAATATCTTTCAAGCCACATCATATTCCAAAGAATTGATTTTGTCAAGGTATTTTTATATACCCCTTATGTGCCTTCCTACGACTCTTGTGCATCGAGTAAATGCGGTATCCAGGAAACGACTTAGTCAAAATAAACTGTCTTGCCGGTACGTGCCGCCTCATAGATTGCTTCCAGAATCTGAGTTACTACAATCGCCTGCTCCGGCTTAACTACTAATTCCTCGCCATTAGCTATTGCATTGTAGAATATTCTCTGTTCGATGTCCGGAGCGTCTTCGCTGACACCGGTAAAGAATGCAACTCCTCCTTCGCCCAGCTCCGGCTTCTCAACACACTGCTTATTGTACTTGATCCGGTTGATGCGAATTCCGTCCTTCATGTCCGCACCTGCTTTGGTACCGCAGAGGCTGGTCTTTGCCTCGTCCACCTCCAGGGTATTG
>JAEZFH010000345.1 GCA_023437885.1 Bacillota bacterium
AATATAGAACAATCAAAGCTGGAGCCACTCATGCCGTGGTCAAAAATACTCCCGGCTGATTGTTACAGCAAGCGTCGCAAATAAGCGGCGCTTAAAATTTACTAGGAGCGTATGATTTGACGCTTACCTTGTTTCTGCCGGGGGAGTAAGATCCATATGGCAGAGACACGACATCGAAACCTTTGAAAAAAGACTTAAAAAACTTGAAGAAAAAGCTGCAAAGGAAGGCATCCTGTATACTGAGGAACAATTAGCAGCACTCGAAAAAGCAAAGCAGGAAAAGAATATTTCTATAGATGAAATTGATACGCAGCATCCTGGGTACCTGATTGCGCAGGACACATTCTATGTAGGATATATCAAAGGAGTCGGAAGGATATACCAGCAAACTGCTATCGACACATATTCTGCAGTAGGATTTGCCAAGCTGTATACAGCAAAAATTCCCGTAACTGCTGCGGATATTTTGAATGACAGGGTTTTGCCATTCTTTGAAAGCCATATGATACCGGTTATGAGGGTATTAACGGACAGAGGGACAGAATATTGTGGAGCTCCTGAGAAACATTTATATGAGCTGTTTTTGCAGATGAACGACATTGAACACACGATGACAAAAGCTAAAAGTCCTCAAACTAATGGCATTTGTGAGCGTTTCAACCAAACCCTGCTGAATGAGTTTTATAAGGTAGCTTTCAGGAAAACCATATATAAATCAGTGGAGCAACTGCAGGAGGATCTTGACTTCTACATGCTTCAATATAATGAGGAGCGCACTCACCAAGGCAAAAGGTGTAAAGGTAAGACACCGATGCAGACTTTCCTTGACAACCTTCACTTAGCCAGGGAAAAGATTTTAAGCAACCCTGCGAGCTAATTTTGTGGGGTCTAGCCCGTCCGGCAATGAGGACGAGCCCTCAGGGCGGTGGGGGTGGTTTTAAGAAAGTTTCAAGCTAGGCGCCAGCTTGATTCATATAGAAAGCACCCTCATTTTGAAGGTGCTGACTAAACAAAACTTAATATTTCCCAGGGGAGTGTCAACTCAAGTACCGTTCAGGACACCTAAAGACGCTGGCTTTCACTTTTTGTTCAAGCCACTACGCCTTTGCCTCTTTTGCTGCCCCTAAAGGGACAACGTACTACTTGCTACCCTTTAAAAGGGTCCTCGTATTCCTTCACACTTAATTTATCCATCGCTATATCATGATTCTCCTGTTCCTGAATGTATTTCCTTATGGTTGCTTCATTTAACCCTACTGTGCTGACATAATATCCTTCTGCCCAGAAATGCCTGTTTCCAAACTTGTACTTCAAGTTTGCATGCTTATCGAAGACCATTAATGCGCTTTTTCCTTTTAAATATCCCATAAAACTTGATACACTCATCTTTGGTGGTATGCTTAGCAGCATATGTATATGATCTGACATCAAATGTCCTTCGATTATTTCCACTCCTTTGTAACTGCATAGCTGCTTCAATATATCTCTTATGCTTTCTTTGTATTGATTGTATATTATTTTTCGTCTATACTTGGGAGTGAACACGATGTGATACTTGCACATCCATTTTGTGTGTGCTAAGCTATTTTCTTTGTGTGCCATTTAGTCATCATTCCTTTCTTATAGTAGTAGCCTGAACAACTCTATTATAAGGGAATGATGATTTTTTGTATAACATCTGTCGCGCACCCGCATAGCGGGTGGTTCTTTGTTTCGCTTGCTACGCGCGCTCAACAGGCTAAAGCCCATAACAGGACTGGCTGCGGCCTCCACCGCAGCCAGTCTTTTTAATTGATTACTCATCGCTTCATCACTGTTATAAACGTAAATTGAGTAAGGTCATAAGCACACTAATATTTTACAAAATATAAGACGTGAAAGATCGCCTCCACGTCAAAAACACATTTTCACATCATATCTCTCAAGCTTCAGATACGTCAGCATTACAGCCTCTGCAACAGGATTATTACCTCCACGTGCCTAGAGGAGACAAAAAAGATGCCGGCTGAACCTGGTCCCCCTTGGCGGAAGTGTAATGTTCGAAATTATACATTTCCTTTATCAAGAGAGCTTTTTACATAATTTGAAATGGCCTCTTTAATAAACTTAGAAAAGCCTTTTTTAATTTCTTCAAGATGGTTTCGGAAAGCTTCACTGTTTACATAATAATCACCGAGCTTCGCAAAGCGATCAAAAGTATAAATGCCGCCATGAGTTTTGTTAAGAAAGTTATGGTATTCCTTTACAGCATTCTGAACCTTAATGGATGATGGCTCCTGTCCCACCAATTCAGCAAGCTTAAGCATATGCGCTTGCATCGCATCTGATATATCCCGTTTCATGTCATCAGGTATACTGTTGAGAATTTTTGTACCGTAATTCATTTCATTTTTACTAAACATGACCGGATATTCTTTTGTTTTTTGCTCTAAGCTGTTCCAGATAGCTTCATAGAGTTTATCTAAAATATCAGCTGTATCAGATACTGCCGATTTGAGTAACATGAGTTTTTCATCTATCTTTTCTTTTTCTTTTTCTAGATGCTCAATTTGCATTTTAAGTGCTGCTGCCCGATCATATGCAGGATCATCAATAATGGCTTTAATCTGTATGAGAGACAAACCCAAATCCTTTAAAAACAGAATCAGGTGCATTTGTAAAAAGTCATTACCACTATATTCTCTTCGATTGTTCGCATCACATCTAGATGGAGAATGCAGACCGATTTCATCGTAATAGTGTAATGTACGAATGCTTACTCCCATTAACTCAGCAAATTTAGTTATTTTCATAGTTTCCCTCAAAAAACTTTTCCCTCAAAAAAAATACTTGAACATAACGTTACGTTATATTTTAAACTGTATAAGAAACAACAGTTTATGTCAAGGAGTGATTTCTATGAATAATTATGTTATGAATGCATTTGGATATAACAAACGAGCCCGCATTTTTTGCAGTGAAACGACTGACCTCATAAGGCAGATTCAGAATGATTTGCAGTTTGGACTAACACCTGAACCCGTATATCTGGAATTTGTATCTGCCATGAGTGTCATTTCAGGTTTGCTTTCGGACAGTGATAAATTATACATCAAGTTTACAGGTGATCACCCTGACCGGCAAATGTCAGGTGTAGTTGATGCCAACGGCAATATAAGGGGCCTAATCAATGAAGGATTTATCCCTTCGGAAGCTAAAACAGTGTTTGGCAAAAGCGGTTTTATCACTGTAAGGCGGGAACCCGGACATTTCGGCGGATATACTGGAATTGTTGAAATGCCGTATACCTCTGTTGCCAAGAACCTGGAAAACTATTTTAGAAGAAGTGAACAATTACCAACATATATAAGGTTGTTTCTAAAACTTGACAGTAGTAGAAATGTTGTATTGTCAAGAGGTGTTATGCTTCAGCTTTTGCCGGGAGAACCCACATCGATTATTACGGATTTTAACAGTGTAATTACAAAAAACCTAAGTCTTTTCCAGAATCCAAATATTAGGATTGGTGCAGACATGTGGAACAAGCTGCTGAATTCAGACTTTAACTATATGTCTCAGAAATCTGTTCAGTATCACTGTGATTGTACAAAAGAGCAGTATTATAGTATTATCTTCTCCTTATCGCCATCAGAAATAGATGAAATCCAGACAAAAAAGCAAACACTCGAAGCTGCATGTTCATTGTGTGGCAAAAAATATTGCTTTCCGTATAATGAGGTTGCTGATCTATTCGGTATACCTGTTGCAAAGTAGTTTTTGTTTAAGATATATACTACAGCAGCGGCAATATGATACTCTTCAACATGATAACTAAAGAGCCTTAACTACGGGCTTTTTAGTTATCATATCCTTTTGTATAGTTAAAGATTGGCGTTTTTCCGCAATTATTACAGCATTATCCTAATTACTTCTTTCCTAAGATTCTAACCAGGAGTATCCCCATATCCTTCAATAATTTGGGATTGCCACTTGTGGTTCGGGAATTTATTTAAGAACTGCTTTTTTATCTCTTCAAGGGTGACTATGCAATTATCGCAACTTCAAAACCTTTAAACGCCTTGTATTTTCAAGGCTTCACCCACGTTCAATTCTTACAACCGCCTCACAATGCCTTGAGTAGACAATAATGATATCGATTTAGGCTGGCATCCCCTTGGTGTTTGCATCGTTTCTGCGAGTTTACAGTACGAGTAGCCTCATAATTGGCAGTTACAATTAACAACTATAGTTGGTATGGGTGTATTATTAAGCTGTCCCGATAAAGTTACAACCGTATCAGACCCAACATTTTCAATCTGTACAGGACTATTATCATCGAGCAAATATGCATCACCAAATATTGATATATCCTTAATTTTAAATACATTTTCTTTTGGTTGGCATAAAATCATAATGAACAGCTTATTATCCTTTTTTGTAAAGCGAACGACTTCTCCCATTTCAGTTATCGCTTCTGCCTGAGTCCATGGCCGAGAAGCATATATTGCATCACCATTGTGCGATAACCAATCGCCGAATTTTGACAGTCGGCTTAACTGTTCATCAGGTATTTGTGCATCATCTCCACGAGGACCCACATTAAGCAGTAAATTACCGTTTTTGGATACTGCATCAACAAAGTCAGTTAGCAATGTCTCAAAAGAAGCATAATCTTTATCGGTCTCATTCTGGTTGTATCCAAAGGAATTTCCCATTCCCCGGGTCATCTCCCATTTTTTCTTTTGGATTTCATTATATTTCGTGTACTCCGGTGTGGTAAAATCACTGTGTGAAACCGGACGTGGCAAAAGTAATGATTGGATATCCTCTTTTTTACTAATAGCTTGTTTTATTATTAAATCCATTAAAGAGCGAACAGGTTTAAAACCCATTAACTTGCTGATGCTTTTCCAACGGTCATTTATAACACCCTCTGGTACTGCATTATAATAATCTGCGAACAAACGAAATAATGAATCCTGACCGGCAGGCCAGCCGATATCATTCCATAAAATATCTGGTTGGTAGCGCCTGATCAGCTCTCTCACCTGTGCATCGGCATAAGCAGAGTACTTATCTCCCGGTACGGAAAATGAATAATCCATTAACGTCCTTGATATTCTTTTGCGGAAAGTCCAATCAATTCCACCTGAATAGTATATACCAAAACGCATACCCTCATTTCGAACAGCTTCAGCCAATTCGCCTATGATATCACGATTGGTGAACCAGTCCTGTTCATAAGGATTTTCTACTTTAGTTGGCCACAGGCAAAACCCATCGTGGTGTTTTGAAACGATTACTACATATTTTGCACCTGCAGCTTTAAATTTTTTGACCCAATCATTTGGCTCCCAGAATTTCAAACTATCTGTAAACATCCGTTTAAATCCCTGATAAGGCATATCTCCATATTTAGCCTTATGGTATTGGGCGGATGGAGTATCAGAGTCCTTTATAGCATTCCAATATCCTTCGGCGTATGGATACACCAACATTGCACGATCGTAGTCTGTTTTCAGCTTTTCAATAAAGTTTCCTGCAGGTGCGAAACCTGGGACAGAATAAAGCCCCCAGTGTATGAATATACCAAACTTGGAATCTTGAAACCACTCTGGCATGCAGTGCGAATTTAACGATTCTCTTGTCGCCTGATATTTCTTATCCATTTGAACTACTCCTTCACTGACTCATTATTTGTATATAATCTAGTTAATATTCCATCTTCCTTTGCTAAGCAGTATATTTTGCAGCAATCAGTTATAAATGAATCAGCAGCTTCCATCAGTATACGAATACCTTCCGGCCAGTTATTTATGTTTTGATTAACTTGAAGATACGCATACAGATGTTGTTCATTTTGACTGGTAGCATCTTTAGCCATGTCAATCCATTGCTTTGCAAGCTCTTGTGCTGCTGGTTCATGTGGGAGAATTCCTACTGCATCAAATGCTGCTGCCTTAATCAATAAAGCCTTGTATATATGATAAAATTCTATCATCTGATCAGTGTTTTGAAATTCTTCATTAAAAATCATTCGCTGTTCCTGACTGAAATCGTATGAGCCCCAAGCAGTAACATCGTTTTCGTTAAGTTCTTTTATAAAGCTAACCAGAAGTGCCCAAGGAGGATTCTTTTTAAGTTCAATTATTTTCCGGCTGGCTTCAATAACTGCAGAGATATTATGCAGTGATTCCATTTTTCTGAACACAAATACAGATTGATCAGTAAGTATTTTGTCAATTTCCTGCATGTCAGATAAGTTGAGAAGCTTTTCATCTATCTCTTGCAAGGAAAATCCAAGGTTTTTATAAAACATAATTTGTTCCAGCTTTATTATGTCCTGCTTTGTATAAAACCTTCGTCCACTTTCTATTTTACCAGAAGCAGGTAAAAGGTTAATCTTGTCATAATACTGTAGAGTACGAATTGTTAATCCCGACAACTGTGCCAAATATCCAACTGAAAACGTTTGTTCCTTCATCTTATCACCTTTTCCTTTAACTTAGCATATCACATTACGTAACGTCATATGCAAGAGGTTTTTTATAAAAAATAAGTAAAAAATATAAAAAATATGCATTAATGATGGTACTTAATCCGCTTTAACCATGTTATATAGTTATGATAAATAATTTATCCTTAATGATCTATGAAAGTATAATACTTCCCATTATATATCATTAGGGATAATGTCATCAATCGTTACTCTTCCTTAGTCTCTCAATCCCCAAGAACTGTTTATGACAGGCCCACAGATCAAGTAAAGAGCCAATAGGCATAAGGCGGAATTGCTCTTCACTCATACCCATCTGGATGATGCCGTAACAATAAAACCGGGTGTAGTGGTAAGGGTGAGCATGTAGCTTTTCTCGCCGATGATGATCTCAGAACTTCTTTCTGTATCCTTTGTGTCTGTAATGAAAATATTATTTGAAACAGTCAAACGATTACAGTTCTCTAGTCTCAACCTATCCTAAAAACAGCAGTTCCCTTGTCTCGCAAGGCAAAAAGCAGTTCTATAGTTTCAACCCTACAATACTTTAAGACTTAAGTTACTTATCAAAGGCAAAAAAATAAGGTTTCCATCAATCGGCAATTCTTACCGAAAGTCTGGAAACCTTTGATTTCAAGCCATTTAAGGCATATTTATTTGTCTTTGCGTGACATCAACACGACTGTCTCCACGTGCCTTGAGCGCGTAAAAAAGATGTCGTCCCCCTCTTCTTTCAGAAACCATAACCTATCTCCGAATGGTACTTAAGAAGTTCAATTGATCACTGTAAGGTTGAAAATTCTCATCAATGAATACGCTGTTACTATTTTTCCGTGCAGCAAATTGTAAAGGTAACTCTATTAAATTACCGAATCCACCTTTAGGAAGAGTGTCCTAATTAGGAAACAGCCGATCGTATGAGCTAAATTTGATTGCATGTCTTTTAGATGTTGCATGGGTTAAGAGCAATGTCCGAATTTCCTGGCTGTTGCTGCACTGATCTGCTTCATAAAAAAGAACCACTCATGTGCCTCATTTCCGGATTGTGACCGATATAATGCATATGGTATATCCATAGTGTTGCACATAAAATATTTCGACATCCTCGTATTTCTCTCTTTCTGATTTTAGGTATAACAAAAGAGGCATAGTCTGTAGGTCATTTAAGTTGACCTAAAAACTCGCCTCATATTGTTTCGCTTACTCTGTATTCAATAAACTTCAGATCCATAACTAAATCTAAAGGCATATTAATCAAGCTAGTACCATATCAAATAACTTCATAGTTCAAATAATCTTAATTTGAGTTAAAATATGGTTTTATATTCATATTGCACTATAAGCTGTACCACATTACCTTAATACTATCTGCTTTATCTATCTCTTTAAACCCTGCTTGTAAGTACATGTTATCACTTCCTCTGTACCTTTTCTGAGGGGCTTTGTCATCTTCAAACGGCAAAGCAATCAAAGCATCATATCCATTTTCTTTAAAGTCTGTCATTGCGCGATTTAGAAACATCCTAGCTATGCCCATACCTCTATACTCAGGACGAATAACATAGCAAATCGTACAGCCGACTTTAAGATTTTTACAATACTCAGCTAAATCACCTTTTATACGCTTAAGCTCTTCTACATCGTTTGCATTACACCAACCAACACAGAGATCCCCATCAAATGCAAGATATCCTTTCATACTTCCATTTCTGATCTCTTGCAATGCTTCATTGCAATTATCTTCACCTGTTCTTGAAACCCATGCTTCTTTGGAGCAATCTGTTAAATAGTATCTACAATAACAAGTAGACCAATCTGGGGAATGCGCAAAGCTCAGTTCTCTCAAATATGTTGTAAAAGTATTCGCCATTTCTGCTGTTAAAGGCTTGATTGTCATGTTCATTTTTTTACATCCAATATTTCCTTTACTCATATGTGTGCTACTGTATGATATGTAACAATAATTATTCATAGTTCAATATTGAAAAAGTTATTATTTCACCAATAAATGATAAAACCTCCATCGATGACAATTGTCTGCCGTTACCATCGAAGATATCGTTAGGGTATCTACAATGAGTTCAGCAACATCCTCAGGTGTACGTACTTTACCTAGTGGTGTTCCACCACTCATTTTTTCAAGTCGTATTTTTTGCTTCTACTATCCCTTCTTGCATTCTTGATATACCGTATTTATAAGTCACATGATCATACTCAAAAGTATTGAATTTTGTCTCTGAAGAAACATAGACTTCATAGAATACTTGCCTTGAATAATTTCATTCCTTCATTAGTAATTGATACGGACTTGAAGCGGCGGCTTCCCTGCTGGATATAATCTTCCTTATCCAGTTCATTAATAATGTCAAAATCATATCCCTACCGGAAACAACCGTCCTTCATCAAGCAGTCCATCTTTGCCTGCTAAAATCTTGCTGACTTCCAATCGCTCCAACAAATCTTCTGTTCGGCTCTCAATAGCTGGGCAACACCAGTGCTTGGAACTTATCCTTTACTTAACGTATTACATGAGCATCAGGCGCTTTATCTGATACAAGATTCAGCTCAATATTGTACTCTAGAAATGCCTTTAGTCCACAGAGCACCATTGTATATCCTCCCATTGCATCTATAGCTTGATTTACAATTTCGTCTCCGTTCCCTGCAAATCCTGAATTCGTTATGGTTACAAAAGTTTCATTATCTGTCCGAGAAGTAAATATCCACTCGATGATGGTCTTATCAGAAGATTCAAGTACAATGCGTTTATTGTGTTCAATGTTTTTAACAAGGACATCATCCCAAACACCATACATCTCCCAGTCCCACCGGATATACTTTCCCTGGCCCAGTCTTCCACTACTTTTAGTAAACCAGAACTTTGTAGTAATTCCCGGTTCAACAAATGCCTCAAATACTTCTTTAATGGGTTTCCTAATGAGCATATCTGCTTTTACAACAGGTATATTATTAAGAATTATCATATAGCTTCTCCCTTCAAACCTCAGTTATTAATTATTAACTCTATTTTATGGCGCTAAACTCAGCACTTAAGTACTTATTCTGACATAGAGAACATTGCTGTAATAATTACCAGAATGTATCTGCCTTCCACACATAACAAGAAGCCTGGTTATCCAAACTTCGCATTATGTTTATATCACTCGTGCGTATTATCTATATCTCCATCGCGGCATCTATATAGTCTTAAGATATATTCATGATGCACGAACCCTCTTTTCATCGTAACAGCCTTAAAAGGGTTCAAATCCCCCATGCTCCATCACATACAAAACAAGCAAATGACTTGAACCCTCGTGGTTTAAGTCATATATTCAAATTATTTATATACTGGGAGGGAAGTAAAATGATTAATAGCTTTTCATGTACGAATATTTTTTCAAAGAATACGAATCTGCTCATAGAATTTTACCATAAAAAACTGGGAATACCTATAATAAACGTTATTGTTGACGACTTTGATGGAGTTAATTTGGGGTTTCTTGAAAACGCCCCGACAATATGTGTATGGGATGCAAA
>JAEZFH010000347.1 GCA_023437885.1 Bacillota bacterium
CCCCTACTCCGCCAAGATTGTACGGATGGGAGGAAACAATTGCGCTTTTTCCCGATTGGGTCTCTCCGAAGGGGATATGATACTGCTCACAAAACTCCGCCAGCTTCTTTCCTGCTTCGGAATACCGCACACCGCCGCCCACAATAACCATGGGCTTTTTCTTGCGCAGGATCAGTCCCACCGCATCCTTCAGCTCGTCCGCATCCGGCTGTATTCTGGAGATACGGTGAACCTTCTTTTGAAAGAAATAATCAGGAAATGCAAAGGCTTCGCCCTGAACATCCTGAGGCAGGCTGATACAAACACCGCCCGCCTTCTCGGGATCGGTCAAAATCCTCATGGCGTTGATCATCGCTGTCATCAGCTGCTCCGGACGGTTAACTCTGTCCCAGTATCTGGATACCGGGCGGAATGCATCGCTGGTGGAGATAGAAGCATCGTGAAACTGTTCAATCTGCTGAAGCACCGGATCCGGCTGCCTGGTTGAGAAGGTATCTCCGGTAAAAACTAATAGAGGTACATTATTGGCTGTCGCATCCGCTACCGCTGTTACCATATTGGCTGCTCCCGGCCCGATGGAGGAGGCACAGGCAATAATTCTCCTGCGGTTGCTTTGTTTTGCAAAGCCTGCTGCTGCATGAGCCATGCCCTGCTCGTTACGACCCTGGTATACTCTCAGCTCCCCCGGATTTTCCTCCAGTGCCTGGCCCAGACCGCATACAATGCCATGTCCAAAGATTGTAAAAACCCCGTCTACAAATTTTTCTTCTCTGCCGTCCAGGCTTACGTACTGATTATCCAGAAACTTTACTAAAGCCTGCCCAACGGTCATCATTAACCTTCCCATATCCTTCCTCCTATCTACATCTCTAATAACCATTCATGTGCCGGATCGTTCTCCCTTGTGGTCCAGGGATTCTGATCCAGATGACGTATCATCCAGCAATAATACATATTGTAGCCCGGTGCTGCTGTCTGGGGATGGGTCAGTCCGCCGGGAATAGCGGCGGCACTTCCGTCCGTTACCTTATATGCCATATCTCCGATAAAACAGGCACCGAAGCCCTGGGGCTTATCAAATTTGTAATAATAAACCTCCGGCTGCTCATGGCTATGGGGAATATAGCTGGACCAACGCCCGGCCTTGGTAATAACTTCTCCGAGAACCATATTGGAATAGGGTGCCGTCTTATAATCAAAGATGGTAAGTACCTCCCGCTTAGCGGTACCTTCCCACTGGGCTTCACCCATCAATTCTATT
This sequence comes from Bacillota bacterium, assembly GCA_023437885.1. GTDB lineage: Bacteria > Bacillota > Clostridia > Lachnospirales > Lachnospiraceae > Mobilitalea. The sequence continues at coordinate 1,262 of JAEZFH010000347.1, forward strand.
TTGCAATCCTCGGGCTTGTAAAACCATCCCGTAAAGAGCTTTTCGTTATAGGTTGCCTGTACCAGAAGCTCACTGTCCTGCCTGGCGTACACAACCACCTTGTTTTCCTTGCATACATGAAGGCAATAAGGTGCCTCGGTAAACACATCCTTTCTATCCGCCCGGTCCGTTCCGGATTCCCAGCGGTATTCCACCGATCCGCCTAACAGCAGCAACGCCATCTCTTTACTGCTTTCATAAAATTCATATTTCTGTCCCTTTTTCATCTGAAAAACGGTTATATCCATCAGCATTTCCCGATTAATTCCGTCAACTCTGGACACAACCTTTTTACCCTCCGCATTAAATGCCAGATAATTTAACATATCAATCTCCATTCCGCTGCCAACCCGCCAATCCGGGATGTGAAAGTACCGCTTTCACATCAGGCAGACACAAATTTGCTAAGTGAATCGCTTGTTACAGTCAGCCTGTGGAACTGCGCAAACTATACTCTCACAATCATATCTCCGTATTTTTCTTTACTTTCCCTGATAAATTCCCTGACCTTCTCAGCAGAAGGCATATCCTCCGAACAGGCGTGACTGGCCACCAGCAATGCCGCGGAGGCACTTCCAAATTCCAAGCAGTCAAAAATATCCCAGCCCTCCAGCAAACCGTGCAGGAACGCGGAGGCATATCCATCGCCGCCCCCAAAGGATTTCAGCAGCTTGACAGGAAAGGGCTTTATTCCGTAATGGCTTCCGTCATTCGTATAAGCTGTGGAGCCTTCTTTACCGTGCTTAATCACTACAACCTTCGCTCCCTGACGATGCCAGTAAGCAGCCGTTTCCTGATCTGTAGCATTGGGTGCCACCAGCTTCTGGGTCAGGTCAAACTCCTCCCTGGAGCCAAGGATGATGTCGCTGCAGGCTGCCACTGTGGAGTAATAGATCGCAATTTCATCCTCATTCTTCCAGTTATAGGGACGGTAATCAATATCGAATATGATTACCGTTTGATGCTTCTTTGCCAGGTGCATCGCTTTCAATGCCGCTTCCCGGCTGGGACTCATGGCAAGCGCGGTGCCGGAGATCAGGATCGCCTTCGCCTGTCTGATATATTCTTCATCGATATCGGACACCTCCAGCTGCAAATCCGCGATGTCATTGCGGTACATCAAAATGCTGCTCTGAGTCTCACTGAGTATCTCTGTAAAGGTAAGACCCAGCTTCTCCCCGTTGCGGCATCTGCTGATGTGAGAGGTATCAATCCCTTCCTTCTCAAAATAGTTCACAACAAAATCACCGAACTGATCCGCTGATACCTTGGCGATAAAGCCCACCTTTCTCCCAAGCCTTGCCATCCCCACCGCTATATTGGCGGGCGAACCGCCCAGATACTTCTTAAAGGTGGTGCTCTCCGAAAGCGGCTTGTAATAATCTACCGGATTAAAATCAATTGCAATTCTTCCGATGGGTACGATATCCAGGGGTCTGTCCTTAGCAAACTCTATGTATCCCATTCCATTACCTCCATGCCTTATTATTACTTCCAAATATATTGATATGTTCCGCAACATTCTCCTTCATTCCCTGGGTCAGAGTGGCGCTAAGCTTAAAGTAATCTCTTCTGTCTTCTTTGCAGTACACTCTTGCAGCACCCTCAACAGATAAGAAGTTCGCTGTTGCTATGTTAATCTTGCGTATTCCCAGCCTGATGCAATGCCTGAAATCCTCACAGCTAATTCCGGAGCCTCCATGCAGAACCAGGGGAACCTGTACCTTCCTCCTCGTTTCCTCCAAAAGAGAAAAGTTAAGCTTCGGCTCCTTCTTATATAAACCGTGGGCATTACCGATGGAAAGGGCAATTGCATCAATTCCGGTGCTTTCATACAGCCTCTCCACCTCCTGAGGATCAGAGAAGTACATCTTGTTATCTGTCGATCCGTCTTCGCTGCCCGCCAGCTGTCCAACCTCTGCCTCTACGGATGCTCCATAATAATCAGCCATTGCCTTCACTTTTGTTACCAGCCCTATATTCTGCTCCAGGGGCAGATGGGAAGCATCGATCATAACCGAAGTAAATCCCAGCTTCAGAGCCTCCTCTATTACCGGAAGGTCTAAACCATGGTCAAAATGAACTGCAACAGGAACAGCGGCATGCTTTGCCGCCGCAAGCATCATAGGTCCAATCAGGTAAAGGGGAGAATAGGGAAGCCTTACCTGGGCTACCTGAAGAATAATCGGAGAAGAACATTCCTCCGCAGCCTCAATTGCTCCCATTACCATCTCCATATTGGCAACACTGAACGCACCTACACCGTGATTCTCCTGCTCCGCTCTGGACAAAATTGTTTTTAAACTAACTAGTGACACTCTTGCACTCACCTTTCTTTCTAATCACAATCCCGTGGTTTACTGCGGGATTGTGATTTAATTACAGGAATATGATTGTAACTTACTAATCTTTTAATAATAAGTTACCACATATGTCACTAATAGTCAATTATTAAAAAATCCCCAAGCTAGTAAAGGTTACAGCTCAATCCAGGATGCCGCAGGCTTAACTAAATGCCATTGTGGGCTGGACTGTAACCAAGGGACTAAACCGGGGAGGCAGCCGAGAAACCTTCTAATCCTCTTCTGATATAGGTGTGATTACCGCTTTCACATTCTTTTTCTCCAGCAACGAGAGCAGATTTGGATTTATATTTTCGTCGATGATCACCTTGTTCATTTCCGAAATATCAGCATAGGTCAGCATCCCGCTCTTTCCGTATTTGGAGGAATCGATCATCAGATATGCCTTCTCACTGCCGGCAATCGCTGCCTTCTTAATCTCGTACTCCAGTGGTGAGGCATTGGTGACCATACCGCTGTGGGTAATTCCCGAAGAAGCCATAAATGCTTTTCTTATATTGTATTTTTCCAAGGCACGCACCGTATCGGCGGAGGCAAAGGAATTCGTCTTTCTCTCGAGGGTTCCGGGCAAGGATATCACATTGATATTCGGTATCTCAACCGCCCTGTTTATGGCGTTCAGATTATTGGTAATGACCGTAACCGAATTGCAGCCTGACAGATAATCTACCAGGTACATGGTTGTTGTCCCGGAATCAATATAGATAATGTCCCCATCCTCGACAAGACCTGCCGCAGCTTTTCCTACGGAGATTTTACCCCGGATGTTCTTCGCCTGCCGCTCCTCAAACGGGACAAGATTTCCCTTCTGGTTACTGCAGACGCCCCCGTATACCTTGCGAATCACTCCCTTGTTCACAAGCTGAGCAACATCCAGACGAACTGTATTCATCGATATTTCAAATTTACTGCGCAGCTCTTCCATGGACACCAGGTCGTGCTCCAATATATATTGTTCCATCTGCTTGATTCGAATTGACTTCATTCCCATTAAATAACCTCCGTTATCAATCTGCCATCATATGATTAAGCTTGAAAAGAGTTATAGTTCAAATTGTATCTGAACTATAACCTAAAGATGCACAGCAACTTATGATGTCTTAATCATCATATTACCATATTACAATAATAAATCAATATAATTTGATCGTTTTTCATGTCTTTTGATATATTTTGCGTATATTTTTGTTATATTTTAGTTGTGTTATCATATAAATCATGCTATAATCAATTCATATTAACAAAAATATTCTAATTCAAATGAAAGGATATGAAATCATGCTAAATATCGGTATTATTGGTGCCGGAAGAATCGGTAAGGTACATGCAGAAAGCATTACATATCACGTAAAGGATGCCCGGGTTGCCGCAATCGCAGATCCATTTATGAACGAAGCAACCACCGCATGGGCGGAGGGTCTGGGAATCCAGAAGATTTATACAGATTACCGGAGTATCTTGCAGGATGATGATATTCAGGCAGTACTCATCTGCTCCTCTACGGATACTCATGCAGATATAGCAATTGAGTCCATCAAAGCGAACAAGCATGTATTCTGTGAAAAACCTGTTTCCCAGGATTTGAATAAAATCAAGGCTGTAATTGAGGCGCTGAAAACCTCGAATGTTAAATTCCAGGTTGGATTTAACCGCCGCTTTGATCATAACTTTGAAGCTGTGCGCAAGGCAGTCGAGGAAGGAAAAATCGGTGATGTCCATATTGTTAAGGTTACCTCCAGAGATCCCGAGGCTCCTCCGCTGGAATATGTCAAGGTTTCCGGAGGAATGTTCCTCGACATGACCATTCATGATTTTGATATGGTTCGCTATCTGACTTCAAGCGATGTCGTAGAGGTATATGCAAGCGGAACCGCATTGGTGAATCCGGCGATCCAGGACGCGGGTGATATTGATACCGCTATTATTAATATGAAGCTGGCGAACGGCGCCCTGGCTGTAATCGACAACTCACGTCAGGCAGATTACGGATATGACCAGCGGGCCGAGGTGTTTGGCTCCAAGGGTCAGATCGCTGTTACCAACGATACAGGCTCGACCGCTGTTCTCAGTACCGCCGGCGGAATTACCGGAGAAAAGCCCCTGTATTTCTTCCTCGAGCGTTACATGGCCTCCTTCTCAAAGGAAGTATCCCTGTTCGTTCAGGCAGTGATTAACGATACCGAGGTTCCTGTCAATATCAACGACGGCTTACAACCGGTACTGATCGCAAAGGCTGCAAAGAAATCTATGGAGGAAAACCGTCCCGTCCTTCTTTCCGAAATCATAATGTAGTATTTATCTTCCCTTCTTAATACATTGATACAGCAGAGCTGTTGCAGATTATTCTGCAACAGCTCTTTGCATTATTCACACCAACTGACATGCCGCCGCTTTACGGCGCTGCAAAATTCTCTTCACACTATGAAACCTCTTCCAGATAATTGACCCCTTCCGCACTGCTCAACAGGCTGACGATCGAGGTATGTGATTGCTTCTTGGGAAGCTTTATCGTCAGCAATGCTGCAATACCGGTTTCTTCCACTGTATTGGACCTGAATATCTCAATATCGCTAATCTTGATATCCTGATCCTTTACATATTCCAGAAACTGACCAATATGAGAAAGCCTCTTAAATTCGATATAGAGATTCATAACCTTCGTATCGGACATAACACGTTCGTCTACATTATGCAAAGCCGCCATGGCAACAAAAATCATGACACAGCCCATAATGGCACCGACATAAAAGCCAATTCCAATTGCAAGGCCGATGCATGCGGCAGCCCACAATCCCGCTGCAGTCGTTAAGCCCCGGACGCGGTTATGCCCGGTCACAATAATTGTACCCGCCCCCAGAAAACCGATACCGCTGATGACTTGAGCTCCCATTCTGGAGGGATCCCCTGTCCCATAAATATCACAAATATATTCATTGGTCATCATAACCAACGCCGCTCCCAGGCAAACCAGCATATAAGTACGAAATCCCGCCGGTCTCTTCTTCCTGCCTCTCTCAATTCCCAGAACACCGCCGCAGAACAAAGCCAATACCAAACGCAGCAGTGTAGTCCCAATATTCATTGCCGCTAATTCCTCAAGCATATCCTACCTTCTTTCTATTAACTCCAGTACAGAAAAGTTCTCTGAACTTGCCTATGAAGTGAAGAAAATAGGGTTGTTATCCACAACCCCTCTTCCCATGGTTAATACCTATCCACCGATACCTGGATTAAGGCTGTATCATCAGCCAGACCGTATCAGCCTATTTATATAGCCTTTATATGGAGCAGCTTCCCTAAGTAATCTCCCCACAGGTTCTCAAGGTTGATGCCTGCATACATCAGGGCACCTCCGCTTAGCTCTTCCCCGCTCTCTTCGATCCGGTAAATTGCTTTTTCATACAGACCCTTCAGATAGATTCTTCTGCTTCTGTAATTCGGCCTTGCCTGCACCTGGATGAAGGTGACCAACGCCTCCCTCTTGTCCTTGGATACCACCATCGTACAATCATATTCATGGTTGTTCTGGTAGGAGGCAATCCGATAATAATCTCCTGCACGTATCAGGTCATTGTAGCAATGATACATTGCCACCTGCTCCGGGATCAGCACTCTGTCCTCCTCCGGGATTTTGGTAATATCCAGCTCGTATCCGAAGGTTCCCGAAAGAGCCACATAGCCTCTGGTGGCAAAGGGCGTGCTGCGGCCGTTGGAATGACTCGGACAATCTGCAATATGAGCACCCATGGCTGACAGAGGATAGATTAGAGCCGTCCCTTCCTGAATACTGAGCCGTTCTATGGCATCCGTATCATCGGAGCACCAGATTTGCGGACTGTAATAAAGCATGCCGGGATCAAATCTCCCTCCTCCGCTGGAGCAGTTCTCCAGCAGCAGCTTCGGGAAATCATGAACCAGCCGCTCCTGCAGCTCATAAAGCCCAAGTACATAGCGGTGGTAAAGCTCGCCCTGGGTATCCGCCTCAAGGCAGGTACTGCCCAGATCCGTAAGCGCACGGTTCATATCCCATTTGACATACTCGATATTCGCCGAGCGAAGCACCTTCGCTATGCTGTCATAGACTGCATCTCGCACTTCCTGTCTTGAGATATCCAGTACATACTGGTTTCTTGCCAGCGCAGCGGTTCGTCCCGGCACCTGTATTGCCCAGTCGGGATGGGCGCGGTATAAATCAGAATCCGGTGATATCATCTCCGGCTCAAACCATAGGCCCAGCTTCATCCCTAATCGGTTCACCTCAGAAGCCAGGTAAGATAATCCCCCCTTCAGCTTCGTTTCATTAACAACCCAGTCACCCAGTGCGCAGTTATCGTCATTTCTGGCTCCGAACCAGCCATCATCAATTACCAGCATCTCAATTCCCAGCTTCGATGCTTCTCTTGCTATGCTGAGCAATTTCTCGCTGTCAAAATCAAAATAAGTCGCTTCCCAATTATTAATCAGGATCGGACGCTTCTTATCCCTGTATTCCCCCCGGATCAAATGCCCTCGGTACAGATCATGAAAGGTTCTTGTCATCTGTCCGATCCCTTCCGAGGAATATACCAGCACTGCTTCCGGCGAAGTAAAGGTCTCCCCCTGAGCAAGCCTCCAGGTGAAATCTTCCGGATTTATTCCTATGACAGCCCGAAGCATCGTAAACTGAGTCACCTCTGCCTGTGCCATGAAATTCCCGGAATATACCAGATTAAGCCCGAATACCTCTCCCTGGTCTTCATTGGCATCCTTGTCCAGAATCGCCAAAAATGGCTGCTCCTGATGGGAGGTAACACCGCGCAGGGAAGAAATCAGATGCTTTCCGTCCGTAATCCGCCTCCGGTTAATCATCCTCTCCCTCGCCCACAAGCCATAGAGGGTAAGCATATCGTATTCTTTGTTATCCATGTCCAGGCAGGCCGAAAGTACCTTGGTCAGATAAATCGTGTCTTCTGCCTCATTCCGGACACGTACGCTTCTGGTGATAGCATCCAGGGTTTCAAAAACCGTATATACCAAAACAACCTGCAGCTTCAGCACCTTATCCTCACAGATCAATTCCAGCGTTGTGCAGGAAGCCTCATCTCCAAAGGTTGCAGGAAGGCCTTCCAGCTGCGGCTTCCCCGGATAAATCCGATGGGACTGGTAGGATAAACTGCAGGCCGAATGCCCCTGTATTGATTTCACTCGAATACAGGACTCCCTGAAATCTCCAACCCCATGAGTAGAATACTCCATTGGAAATCCATCCATAAAAGACACCCGGTCCCTATTGTTCTTTGAGGGAACACGAGCCCCCTCTCCTGTTCTCATCAAATAGCCCAAGTCCGTATCAATTACTCTTTTTCCATAATAAATGTGCCCTACAAAGTTTTCTTCATCTACAATCCCAATCATATAAGTGGATTTTGGTGTATCCAGCTTGAAGATACGCTTCTGTTCGAAAAATTGAATTCCCACAATAAACTCCTTTTAGACTGTACTATTTATACTTCAATCTCCATTGTGTCATAGGATACCATAAAACCAACCTTATCCGCTTCCTCCACCATTCTGTCATGCAGCCACAGTCCATTATGAGAGAAATGATTTACGATCCATTTGGTACAGTTATCTGCTAAGCCCAGGTCAATCAGACGCTGCTTTTCCTTCACCGCATCCGCAAGCCCCATATGATTTTGTCCATCCTGTGCACTTTGCGTTGTACAATCCAGGCTCACCAGATCCAGATGTCTTTTATGCTCCTTGAGATAGCTTATGGTGTCATCAGGAAAGAAGCCTGTATCATGGGCATACAGAATTGTTTTATCTCCCTGCGTAATCTGATAAAACAGACACTCCTCTTTTCTGTCATGCAAAGCTCGAAGGGGAACCACCGTATAATCCTTAATCGCAATCGGCTGGAAGGGTCTGGCCCCATGAAAGCAAAACCGGTCCTCCACCTCATTGACTTTGGGCACCCCTGTCCAGATCCTCTCTCTCACGGCATCATTGCCGTAAATGTTAAAAATATTCGGATGATTATGAGCAAAGGGTTCTCTCAGCAATTCCAGATCCGGCGGATAAAAATGATCCGAATGGCTGTGCGTTACAAGAAGGTGGTCTATTTTCTCCAACTTGAGCCCATAAACCAAGCAATGCATATTCGTATCCGGCGTCAAATCAATTAATAAATCATCATTTACTAAGGCCTGTGATCTGGTTCTTATGTTTTTTCCTTTTAATCTGCGGGCTTCCTCACATAATTCGCAGCTGCAAAAAAGTCCTGGCCAGCCTTCACCTGCACCGGTTCCATAGTAGGTTAATTTCATCTTCTTTTCCACCCTTTCCTTGTGTGCCGGCTCCTCCTCCTTAATCCAACCGTGCTGAGTATTTTGTCATTTTGCAATGCCTGTGATATTATCACAGGAGAGAGGCGCAGCCGTGGCTGCGCTGACCAAAATGTCTGCTGGCAGACACTTTTCGACAACGCAGAGGATGACAAAATAGACAGTACTATTGCACTTAATTATGAGTGGGCCGGTGCACTAAACTAATACCTCGGCAATTACTCTATCGCTTCTTTAACAGGAAAGAGTAGATACCATAGGGATTTGCCATAAATTCTAACTGTTCCGGCATTTGATCTGCTATTTTCAGATTATTCAGATCCAGCGGTGTAATGGAGCAGCCCTCTGCCCGAAGCTTTCTGTTCTTCCTCTCGCCCGTCAGCTCCCTCAGCCTTAGGATTAAGCCCTCTTTACTCTCTCTGGCATTGATTAATTGCATATGCTCCGGAAGTGTAATACAATCCTTAGTCAGTGTACAGGATGTCAGCTCCACCCCTTCCTTCAGCATCACTGCCCGCTCCAGGTTCTCGTTCTCTTTCTCCATCGAATACCCATATATGATATATCGGAAGCTGAAATCTCCGCTAATCCACTGTGGAAAATTGGTTCCCCACATATTGTTGAAGAGATTAAAGCATAGAACCGGCTCCTCAGGTACTCTGTATTTCCCTTGATAGCGATAGATTCCTGTCCCGCCAAGGGCAGCCAGGGGTGTATCCCTTGCTATTACACAGATTCCGTTTTTCTTTCCCGATGCACTGATAAAGTTTTCAAGACAATATAATGTGTGGTTTGCATTTTCAGCTATGTCAGTTTCCGGATTAAGCACCGCATTTGACTTATTTATCCGGTAATTATTCATCCCATCAAGGCAAGGAAACTGAAAGGAGCCCGATTCAATATACGGTGTCTTACCCTTATTCATCAGCCTTACATTCACAAAAAGCTCGTCTCCTGCCGGAGGCAGGGTAATCTCAACCGTCACCTTCTCAGCATCGCCGTATTTGTCGGCACTTTCCTGATTTTTGTAATGAAGCAACAGGCTGTCACAATCAATCTGATAGGATTGAAAAGCCGGATAGTAGGTCTTATGCTCACACTCCGGATACGCTTCTCTTCCGTTGTCCTGAATTCCCCAGGTTGAAAACCGGTACGCATAATCCCGAAGGTAAGCGGTAACATCCTCAATACCATACCGGTCGTAGCGATAGGAGAATACCGGCTTATCGTTTTGCTGCTGCAGCAGGACCTGCTGCAGCACCTTGTCATAAAGCTCGGTAATATTTCCGGTTTGCTCCGAAAAGGTCAGGCGGTAACGATGATTTTCTACCTCAATATTCTGTTCATTTTTCTTTGCCAGAAGTGCTTCCCGCAAGGAAGGCTTATCGGCAATCTCTAGAGGAACTGTAATGAGGGACGGAAGCTCTGTGACAAAGCAGGACCATTCCCCGTCAATCTTTGTAACCGGAAGCTCCTTATTTCCTATGCTTACACTGCATGCACTCAGCTCCTGCTCCATATCCCGAAGGGATACCCATCCGGTAAAGGCGCTGCTGTTGGGATTAAACAAGGAGAGCTTCCCGTTCCTGCCGTTATCTATTTTTATCTTCAGGTCCCGGAGAGTCTTTGCACTATCCTGTGCCCGCTCTCTTTGCTCCTGCCAGGATTTCTCCATGAATTTATAATTGTCATCGTTCTTCGCATTCATAAATTCCCGCTTGCGATAGACGCGGTTTGGTCCGAGCCAGGTTTTCACATCCGCTCCCCAGGTATGCTCTCCGAAAAGGCCATTATCCTCATAATATTCATCAAGCAGCTTCGTATATTCTTCCTGTCTCTCCCCCTGCTCCAGCACCTGCTTCGTCCGCAATGCCTGAAGGCGTTTACTCTTTTCTCTTGCCTCCCGCACCAGGGCAACCTCCCCTGGATAGGCTCCAACTCCGTGAATCCAGGTGTCTGCAAGATCCTGTTTTACTATCGGAAGCTTTGATAAATCATAGTTCAAAAGCTCCTTATAAAAATCATCCATGGAGCCGCAGACGATGTCTGCCTCCGGATATTTTGACCGAATGCTCAAAACCAGATTTTGAATCACCTCCACCGACTGCGGTCCGCAGTTATCCTGCGTCTGCATCAGAGCCATCCAGACCGGGTATTCCCAGTCCTGCGGCGGTAGCAGGGAGGTTCCGTATCCGCCCTTGCTGTACATCGTTAGCACCTGCTCACCGCTTGGCGCCTGCCAATGAAACAGAAAAGGCAGCTTCGGCGGAGTGGCAAATTCATTACAGCCCAGATGCAGAAACTTCACCCCTGCCCCGGCCAGAATCTGGGGAAGCATAATCCCATGACCGGGAACATCCGTCATCTTTGCCGATATGGAATAGGGTTTGTGATACTGCTCCGATAGCTCACGCCCAAACCGCAGTCCCTCAATATACTCCTCCGCACTGCAAAAATCCGTGTGAGAGGTAAAGGGCAGCGCATGCCATACAATTTGCACGCGGTCAATAAGCCGCTCCAGTTCTTTCTTTAATTCCTCACCGCACCGCTGTGTAATTATCTTAAGAGGCCAGGAAGGCATCGTCCACACATACTTCAGCTCTCCCATATGCTGTGTGGCATTGCAGGTCGCAATCACTTCCTTCAGCATGGAATTTGCGTATTTATCAATTACATTGCTGGATAAATCCGTAAAGCCGATATCAAAATGTGTCTTAAATACAAGTATTATTTTTTTAACCATAAGAACCTCTTCCTTTTACTTCATGATCGTTTTATCCGGTGCCTGCTCGTCAGTTAATATCCAGTTGTTCGAGCAGCCTCTCAATTCTTTGTGGTATCAGCTCAAAAAGCTCCTCCCAAGGCATAATAATCGCCTCCTCATACTTAACCGGATGAAATTCCAATGCAGGGTGAAATGGGAAGTTCTCTCGGATATAATTGCAGATTTGATAATCAATATAGGAACTCTTTCTCAAGATACCGTCAAAAAGCTTTGTTACCAGCAATCCGCTGGTCCCTGCATATTTATTGCAGACCAGATCCACATCGCTAAACAGTTTAAACAACTTCCCGTCCGGAAAGACAGCATGCTTCCCGGGCTGTATATAGATCGGCACATGAGTCGCCTCCTCCAAGGCCTGTGTATATTGGAAGCAGTTCAAATATCTTCCATGCGAACTCGCTTCTGCGTCTGCCACACTGCCGTCCTGTCCGACATAAACCCAAAAATGTTCCAAATCATACATATGCTGTATTTCAAAATCAAAATAAAGCTGATACTCAATGATAAAAGCCACTTTTTTCGGATCAAACCATAGATCCCGTTCAAAGGATTTACTTCTCTCCGGTTTGCGTATGACGCTGTATCCGATTTGATCGATGGTAAAGGGCTCATTATTGTCAAAATACAGATGCGGTGCATATTTTAGTGCCAGTTCTTGATCAGTCATAATATTGGGGGATGTCCGTGCAAAACACCCCTACTCCTCTCTTCTTACACTGAGTGCGTGTTTCCTGCTTCTATTTTTATATGCTTATCTTACCATTCGTATCTTTCTATTCCTATCTTTTTATGTTTTATGAATATCTTTTTTATACTTATCTTTCTCTTTTTATACTTTTCCCGTCTTCTAGCTGAAGCTCCAGCTGCTCCATCAAATCGTACAGCTGTTCCGGAGCTTCCAGAATATAATCCGGAGTTTCTTCTTCATTCACTGGGCACATATCGTAGCGCGGACTGTAAGAGGCTAATACAGATGTAATTCCCATGCGATTGGCTCCTACGATATCGCGCTTCAGGTTGTTGCCGATCATTACAATCCGGTCTTTATCCTCATCCGTCAAGCCCAGAGAATCCATCGCATACCGGAACATTATCTGTTCCGGTTTTGCCTGTCCCAGCTCATCGGAGATTGCCTTCGCATGGAAACAATAGTCCAGCTCGTGAGCCAGATAGATGTTATCAAAGGAAGCTTTCGTTCCATCGGCCACTAAGGCAATGGTGTAGCCGTTATCATAAAGCTTAGCCAGGGCTTCGCCGGCACCCGGAAACAGTTTTGCCTTGAGCACTGTGCCTAATTCATTTTTTATCTCTGTGGATTCATCCACCAAAGTATCACCGCTGTCTATAAAGATAACCAGTTCTTTTTTCATCATGATCTCCATTCTGCCGCTGCTCTGCGAGTTCAGGCGACTTTCGTATGCTGTAAATTATTCCTTTATAATACCCTGAAGCCTTAATTCCTCGGTTCTGTGGCAAGCCACGTAGTGCCCCGGCTCC
>JAEZFH010000361.1 GCA_023437885.1 Bacillota bacterium
TATCTCTATGTCTGACTATTATCTGAAAATCTGTGAAAACTAATGAACCGCCGTATACCGAACGGTACGTACGTGCGGTGTGGGAGGTCGGCTAATCAATTAATGGTTAGCCTCCTACCCGATTGCTTGGGGTTTCTGAACATGGGAGTGTGCAAAATAGAGGTAGAACGTCAGGACGGAGACTTTCAAAGCCGGTGAAATTTGAAGAAGATCGGCAAGGAGGAAATTCACAGATATCTTCAGCCTGCTTTGGATTTTATGAAAGAATGCAATACCATGAACTATAAGGAAATGAGAGTCAGAATACACAGGAATCGGATGGATAGATTTAACTTGTGCTATTATCCAGTGCTTGCTATAATGAATTATGGATTAGGATACAAAAAACAGTGTAAAATAATCAGCATAGAATATAATAAACACATCGCAGTATGAATACGGGAGGTTCCTATGCTTCGCAGATTTTATCCTAAGAGATTAGCACCATCATCCTATGATATTGATTATGAGAAATTATATACGGAAGGTTACCGGGGGATTTTATTTGATATAGATAATACTCTGGTGGAACACGGAGCGGACGCCAGTGAGCGCGCAATACAATTGTTTATACGCCTTAAGAAGATCGGTTTTCAGACCTGCCTGATTTCCAATAACAGTGACGAGAGAGTCCGGCGTTTTAACGAGAAGATAGGTACAAATTATATTCATAAGGCGAATAAACCCTCCACCAAGAATTACATTCGGGCGATTAAGCTGATGGGAACGCGGATTGATAACACCATATTTGTAGGGGATCAGCTTTTTACTGATGTATATGGTGCGAACCGGATCGGAATGATGACCTATCTTGTAAAGCCAATCCACCCGAAGGAGGAGATCCAGATTGTATTGAAGAGAAAGCTGGAACGGATCGTATTGTACTTCTATCGGAGGGATCTAGCCGAGGGAAGAATTAAGCAGGATTAGGGAAGGAACGACGGAAGGCGGTAGTATAATGAACGTCAATACCGGAGTAATGTGGATAATCAGAGGGAACTTTTAAATTATTGTGGATAGTATACTATTAATCAGATAAATACCCGATAAAGCATATCGCCGGTCAGATATGGGAGATGGATATGGGACGCAATATAATATTAATCGGATAAATGGGCTGTGGAAAGACAAGTGTCGGAGCAAGGCTGTCCAAGCGCTTGTCCTATCATTTCCTGGATACCGATACGATGATAGAAGAGAAGGCCAAGGATACGGTCAGTCATATTTTTGCAGTTCATGGAGAAGAGTACTTCCGAAGCTTGGAGACAGAGCTTTTAAAAGAGCTGCAGCGTAAGTTAGACCGTACCGTATTGTCCACGGGCGGCGGTTTGCCGCTCAGAGAACAGAACGCCGGGCTTTTGAAAGAGATGGGTTTTGTGGTATACTTGAAGGCGACGAAGGAAACCACGCTGCGGCGTCTTCGGGGAGATACAACCAGACCGCTGCTGCAGGGAGGGGACGTTGAGCAAAGAATTGATAGTATGCTGGCTTATAGAATTCCTATTTATGAAAAGACAGCGCATGCCGTCATAACAACCGATGATAAATCAGTGGATGAGATTGTTGCATTAATTCGGGAATTGTATGCAACACAATCAACAGATGCAGTAAAAGCACGGAAGCATTTTTGAGATAAACAAAGATGAAGAGGAATGGAGGGAAGGAATGAAAATATTAGTGGTAAACGGACCGAATTTGAATTTTCTTGGAATTCGGGAAAAGGGCATCTATGGGACACAGGACTATCATGGTCTTTTGAAGCTGTTAGAGGAAAAGGCTAAATTGGAGGGAATTCACCTGGAGACCTTTCAAAGCAATCATGAAGGTGAGATCATCGACCGCCTTCAGCAGGCTTATCATGACAAGGTAGATGCGCTTGTAATTAATCCCGGTGCCTATACCCATTACAGCTATGCCATCCGTGACGCCTTGGCATCCCTTACGATACCCAAAATAGAAGTACATATCTCCAATATTCATCAGAGAGAGGAGTTTCGCCATACCTCAGACACAGCACCGGTATGTACCGGACAGATTGCCGGTTTGGGGCTTCAGGGTTATTTACTGGCAATTGATGCGATCCTTCATTTGGCGGGTGAGCATGCTTCGCAGTAATTTCGCAGCAGCAAGCAGTAATAAGGATTAAAAAGCTTCAGATATATACCAAAATAAGTACAAAAGTAAGAACAAAGCAATACAAAAGCAAATATAAAAAATAAGAAGGATAGGTAGAAAACATGGACAATTATAAAAGAGTACAGGAAGTATTGCAGAAGCTTTCCCTTGGGGCAGTTCTGATCTCCAATGGCAACAATATGCGTTATGTAAGCGGATTTGCGGGTGAGACCGGATATATCTATATCTCCGGGAGCAGGCATGCGGTTGTAACAGATTTTCGCTACACCATACAAGCAGAGACAGAGGCAGAAGGTTATGAAATCATAACCATTGGAAATGCCGGATATGAGGCAGCTTTGAATGAGATTTTGCAGGCGGATGGCATCAGCCGGCTGGGTTTTGAGGCAGAGGATATGTTGTTTGCAAACTATAATCGACTGAAAGACAAGCTTAAGGTAGAAGAATTGGTTCCGATCGGGAATGAAATTACATCGATGCGTCGGATCAAATCACCCAGGGAGCTGGAGTGGATTAAGAAGGCGGAAGCCATTGGTGATTTGGTGTTTACTGAGATCTTGGATTATATCAAGCCGGGTATGACCGAACTGGAGATTGCAGCTAGGATTGAGTATCTGTTAAAGCGGAAAGGTGCTTCGGGTTCCAGCTTCCCGGCAATTGTGGCCTCCGGTGTGAATTCCTCCATGCCTCATGCAGTGCCCTCCTCTAAGAAGGTTGAACTAGGTGATTTTCTGACGATGGACTTTGGATGCG
>JAEZFH010000480.1 GCA_023437885.1 Bacillota bacterium
GTGCGGACGCTGTCCTATTCTGATTGAACATAAGAGTGGTTCGCAGAGTGAACCATTCCTTATTTTATTCCTCTGTTGCAATATCCTCCTGCAGCTGGTCCCCGTCCGCAGCCGTGGTTGCCAGCACATCACAGCGTTCGTTCATCGGATGGCCGTTATGCCCCCGTACCCACTCATAGCGCACCTGGTGCGGTTCCATAGCTTTTAGCAACCGTTTCCATAAATCAATATTTTTGACCGGTTCATTTTTACCTCTCTTCCATCCCTTCTTGATCCAGCCCTCCAGCCAATGCTCGTTAAAGGCCTTAACAAGATACTGCGAATCGGAATACAGCACCACCTGACAGGGCCTGGTCAATGCCTCCAGCCCTGCGACTGCTGCCATCAGCTCCATGCGGTTATTGGTGGTTTTTTTGTATCCTCCGGAATACTCCCGTTCGTGAACCGTTCCCTTGGAATCAATATAGACAATAATAGCGCCGTAGCCGCCGGGGCCTTCCGGATTCCCTCTGGCGGCTCCATCGGTATAAATTGTAACGTTCATTCTTATCTCCGTTCCACCGCCTTCGGCGGCATCAAATCTGATGAATCCTTTGGTTTGTTATAAATCCTTCCACTCGCCGCCGGTCAGAAAATCCTGAGCGGCCTGCTCTGCCGAGGTGATAATGTCTTCCGGATACCCCAGCATATCCAGCAGCTTGATCGCATTTTTTGAAACTGCTTTGCCTTGATAAAGCTTATAGTCAAATAATACCTGCTTATCTTCAATCCGCTCCTGAAAATGGTAATTGGAAAAACTTTGTTCCAGGATATGAGTCAGCTCAATATCATGGGTTGCTGCAAAGGCCATTGCATTCTGCCCGGCCAGGCTATGCAGAATTCTTGAGGAGGCTGCAATCCGTTCCAGGGTATTGGTACCTCTCAAAACCTCATCAATAAAGCATAGCATCGGAATATCACCGTTGACATGGTCCAGAATCCGCTTTAAGGATTTTATCTCTACAATATAGTAGCTTTCGCTGCTGAAGATATTATCCTTGAGAGCCATGGAGGAATAGATCATGAAAAAGCTTCCCCGATAGCTTTGCGCGGTGGAGGTATAAACCGTCTGCGATAAAATGGCATTAATGGCCAAGGTCTTTATAAAGGTGGATTTACCGGATGCGTTGGAACCGGTGAGGAGCACACTTCGTCTCTCCGCAATGGAATTCGGAACAGGCTGTTCCAGCAAAGGATGGTATAAGTTCTCGGCCTCCAGAAAGGGCTGCCCGGACCTTGACAGCTCCGGCTCACAATAATAGTAGATTAATTTACGGAAGGAGGCAGCCGCAGCCATGCTGTCCAGATAACCTATCTTCTCATAGATACGGTTCAACACCGTTCGGTTCTTTTTGAAGAAACTGAGCATGGAATTATATTTGATCAGATCCAGGTGAAACAGCATTCTAAAGTAATCAAGAATGGCATCCACCAGGCTGCCGTTGGCATTTTTCGGTGCCAGGATAAATGCACCGCGCTTAATTTTACTGAAGTATTTAATATCCTCCTTAAGCCGGACGGTGTATTCCCTGATCTGGGGCAGATCCAGCTTTATGATATCTTTTGTACTGTCAAGCAGCCGAAAGAGATAGGAAAATACCGTAATATAATTCTCGATCTTAGCTTTGCAGGAATAATAGTGAAAAATATTGGTGATCACAAAAGCAAAGGTTCCGATTCCGCCCAGACCGGGATTAACAAAGATGAGTGCAACGGACACCAGCAGCCCCAAATCCAGAAGATAATGAATCAGATTGCTACTGGACTCCTGTGCCTGAAGGCGGTCAATATATTCGAATACGGAGATACTACGCAGCTTGCCCATTTTATGAAGCCTTGCCTGAAGTTCAATCCGGGCCTCTTCATCATCTTCGAAGAAGTTCATCAGCCGATTTCGTTCCGATAATTCCTCCTGGGAAAAGCAAGGCTTGCGCAGCAGCGTATAAAGATATTCCTCTCCGATGGAGGACTGGGTATTATTCATCTCCATATAGATTTCATCCATATCCAGGTCATTCCAGGTGATATCGTCGATATCCAGATGGTTATCCTGTACGGATGAATAATAAGCCTTGATGGATTCCAGTTTTTCCGAGGAGTATTCCTCAGTGGGAGTGGTACCCCATTCTCTTTTTAAACGAAGCCTAAGCTGCTTCAGATGATTAATATCACTTATTTTACTCCAAACTGCAATAGCAACCATTGACGCCACTATGATTAAGATATATTCCATGGTCCCTGCTCCTGTCCTGCCTGTCGATGGCAATTAATGTTTACCTAGGGCTTATTATAGATTTCTATTATTATGATGTCAACCTCTGTAAGGGAAATAATTCATGCAAAGGTTCAATAAGGGTATGCAATATGTGGAATGTAAACCGCTTTGCCGCAGATTTTACCTGGAATGAGCCACAAAAATGGCTGAACATTATCTGCTCAGCCATTTTACTATTTTATACGTTATGATCATTCACTAATGTATCGAACACATTTTACCGGGGATCTGTAGTACATGTTGGATATCTTGATCCCATCTCTTCGGTTGCTGGCATGAATTACTCTTCCGTTACCGATATACATAGCAACGTGATTGATATAAGAAGAGCTTCCGTAAAATACCAAATCACCAGGCTTTAAATTGGAGGAAGATACTGTGCTGCCGCTTCTGGCCTGATCTCTGGAGGTTCGGGGAATGCTATAACCCATCTTTCTGTACAATGCCTGGGTATAACCGGAACAGTCAACACCTACGCCTAATCGGGTGCCGCCCCAGACATAAGCATCTCCAAGATACTGCTTTGCCAGGTTGATCAATTGAACACGGGTGGAGGAAACACCGGAACCATATTCCAATTCTTCCATGGACACGGCTTTCGGTAACTGAAAGGATAAATCAACATATTCCTTCGCCACATAGGCAACCATACCATCTGCAGAATCATCAGAATCAAGATTTACCTGAACCCATTTGCCATGCTCCTGGTCGTCTGTGATGACTCTTGCGTCAAGGACGACCAGTTCTTCTCCTTTTGCAATCTGATCAATTACCTCTGCATCGGTGGAAGGATTTTTACGGACACGAAGACCGCCGGTATTAGCGGTAGCCACATAGCTGCCCACCTTCTTGGCTAACGCAGTAGCCTCTGGACCGATTGTCAGATAGGAACTCTTGACATACCCGGTAACCTTACCGGAGGAAATCTTAGTCCATCCATCCTTACTTTCTTCTACAATCTCACAACCGCCATTCTTTGGAAGCTTACCGACCAGCTTTTTATCCTCGCCAGGACCGGACCGGATGTTCAGGTTATTATCTACATTAGCAATACCGATATTGGTGAAACCTGGGATGGGTATCTCATAGGTTGATAAACTGGATATGGTAGTTCCTTCATCACCGCTACCGGTACTGACGGTAATCTTATCGTATGTGAAGCCGGCAACTGCTTCTTCATAAGCAAGTGCTGTCTTTGGATTGGCTGTGAGCACTAATGTTCCCGTTACACAAACCAAGGAAAACGTAAGGAGTTT
>JAEZFH010000488.1 GCA_023437885.1 Bacillota bacterium
ACCACATACAGCAGTGCATTCTGTTTCTCCAGTGGACCCAGCTTCTCATACTCCTCCTGTAATAGACTGCTGTGGTAGGTATAGCCAAGGGGCAGGGCAAACCGGTTCCTAAACAGATAGACGGTCTTTCCATTATCCTGATCCGATCTTAGAAGCTCATATCCATAGGGTACTGCAGTTTTATCCGTGGTTATAACATATCTGACGCTGGCCAGAGCATCCAATATGGTACGGTTATCCTGATGATCAATCCGATAGGCGGACCTCTGACTCACCAGCTCCAGCTGTTTATAGTAATCTGTAACCGCTCCGTCGGTCAGGCTAAAATACGAGGACACATCATAAAACCCATGGATGAGCGCCTCATTGCGCACTTCATCCCCATAGGTCTCCAGGCGGTAGAAATCCTTCTCCAGGCCGGATGCCATGGCAGTGATTCCATTCTCCGTCTTCGCTCTGACCTCAGCCCCACTCAGAAATTCCCCGACATATCCCTGAAAATCCATATCATAAAAGACATATCCATGAAACCCCAGCACCCCGGCAACAAGAAGATACATTGCCGTATGCCAAATGGCACGAAATCCCCTCAGCCTCTTTGACTGAAGCAGTACGACTGCTGCGGCTGTGATCAAAAGCAGCAGAAAAGTATATTTGACCACCGGACCGGAGGGCAATGCAAATGCCAGAATGCCGTAGCCAAGAACCCCCACACCCAGCAAAAGTATCTCGCTGCGGCTAAGCCGGTACAGCTCCTCATAAGTAAAGGCAAAAACCACCGCAACCACAAAAGCAACCAAAAAATCCCAACGGTTTGTTATATAGGAAAAGGCGTTCATAAAATATCCAAAGCCAGGAATACACAGCCCCAGCAGCACAAGAACCAGAGCTGCTGCCAGCTTGCGATGCTTCGCTCTGCACAGCACAATTACCGCACTGACTCCCGTTACTGTGGGAAAGGACAAATCGACCCAATAGTCCGGGCCCACGCCGGAGGCAAAGATGCCCTGCAGCAGATGCAGATAATAGCCTTTACTATAATGAAGGTATCCGGTCAAAAGCTCCGGCTTGCTCTCCATTCTCCCATTTTGAAGAAACGCATAGATGATTGGCAGAAAGATCACTGCCCCCAGCGATATCCCCAACAAATAGTACCCGCCCGTACGAAGTCCCGTTAAGAGCAATCCCGCCAGCTTATTTCTTGCATCATAATGATAAACCGTAAAAAAGCGATACAATACATAGATCACAGCCATTACGGTCAGGATGTACAGGAAGTAAAAATTACTGACCGTACATAAAAAGGTCATAATAATTAATAAATATGGCTTCCTTTTCCGAAGCACCTGCTCCAGCCCTATCAGCAGCAGCGGCAGATAAATCATCGGATTAAGGAAATAGGGATGCCTTACTCCCGCAAAAAGGGAATAACCGCAGAATACATAAATCAGCGCTCCCAGTATAGTACCGTTTCCCGTCCGGTCCCAGTACCTGCAAAAAATAATAAAACTGATACCAGCCAGGTAAAAGCGAAGCAGTATCAATACCGTATATAGAACAACCGCATTATTTCGCGTCATGAAAACGGTCAGCAGGGAGACCGGATCACCCAGCGCATAATAATGCAGCGTTGTTATCGTATCAAAGCCCATGCCAACGCTGAAATCCACCATTGGAAACCCCTGACCCAAAAGAAGTCCGCGCAGCAGCCTCCCATAGTAGATCAGGATCGGATAATGCTGGTTAATGCCGTCCACATTCCATACAAAGGAACGTCCTTCTTTTAGAAAGGGCAGAAATACGGCAGGAAGAAGCAAAAGAAAAACCACGGAATATATAAAAAATGTATTTTTAAACAGTTTGAATTTCATTCAGATTTCTCCTGACTTTCACGAGTATGCCTTTTGAATATGAGCCATCTGCTGGCAATGTAGTTCGTTAAAATAACAATTAGATTGGACAAAGGCTTCATAACCAGATCAGGCCAGCCTAACCGGTCTACAAAAAAATACATGACTGCCACATCCAGCAATCCGGTCAGCAGCCGGCACAGAATAAAGAAAAGAAATTCCAGCAGGATTGCTCCGGGAGCCTTATTGCTGCTATGGAATACCAGCTTTCGATTGGTAAGATAAGCAAAAACTACCGCTACCCACCAGGCCAGAACTGTGCTGGCTATCGTGCCAAGTCCCAAGTACCTGGTTGAGGCATAATAGGTAAGCAGATTTATTACTGTTGTGCAGCCGCCAAAGAAAACGTATAGAATTACATCTCGATATTTTTGATATGTCTTTTGCATTGGATACCTCACGCTAACTATTATATATAGAAGTCTTGGCTTATGTTTCCCTATTTATTCCTCAAATCAAAGGAGCACCATGAAAATTCGGCACATACCGGGATCCCATGATGCTCTGTCAAAATATATTCTTATGGCCTCCGGCTGCTCCTGCATGTCTATTTTTTTACAGCCCTGTCATAGCCCGTCACCGTCCATATTCCGGTTTCATCCTGGCGAACCAGGCGCTCCAGGTACACATAGGAAGCAATTGATTTCTCATCGTTTATTCTTGCAACCGCTATCCTTCCGTTATTCTCTGTTATCTCAATCTTCTCATAGGGGATGGGATAATCTCCTACAATTCCTTCCGGTGACAGCAGAAGGCTTGCAAAAACCTGGGCGACAAATGCCGGGTCCAGCTTCCAGGGAGAATGACCGGCGTCCACACTCTTTTGCTCATTTTCTTCATCAGGAAGATCGACCTTAACCCTTACCTCCGGCTCCATTCCGCTCCCTTGTGTCTCCTCCCGGCTATCCTCTGTAGGAGTGCCGCCGTCAGCAGGTAATAATATTGAGGCGGGAAGCGTTACCTCACCCCCAGTCATCTCCTTTAAAAACGGCAGCAGTTCCTCAAAAGCAACATTCCCAAGCACATGATATTCCAATTCCTCCTCCTGCCAGCGAACAGAATTGGTGTCTGCATTGATCATTATCTCCGCCGTATTATCATTAATCTCACCCAAAACCGCCATTGAAGCCGCCCGGAATTGTTCCAATGCTTTGGACTGCCGGATCATCACGGTTTTCGTGCCATTCCCGGAAGTATAATAGAAATTCAGAGCATTCCGGTCTTTTTGAATAGCAAGTTTTGATAAGACATACCCTTCCGGCAGCCGGTTAACTACCTTTGGTAGGAAATCTACCACATGTTCCGCTTCCTCAATTGTATTTACTATCTGTTCCGCATCGATATCAGCCTCAGTATATCCCTCCGGGAGCTGATACCGGAGGAGGGGTGCGGGTATCTCCTCGACGAATTCAATCGAGGTATACGTAACCCGGTATTGAACTGCATTTCGCATGGCCGTTTCCCGTTGAAGAGGAAGCTTTGTCTCATTGTCTACCCAAAGGCGGTAGGTATCTCCCCCGTCCGGCGTGATCTCCAATATAGTGGCAGTCCGCCCTGCAATTTTCTCCTCTCCAGCCATGGTTACGCTCTGCGCCAGCTTAATTTCCTCGATTTCCTGCTCCAGCTCAAAGGTGAAACGGTAAGGGTCCGGGAAGGTCGGTAACAGGCCAACCTCCTTGTCCTGGGGACGAAGCTGCCATTTCATCTCTCCGTTATTTACAGTTATGATACCTTCGGCCGTTCCCTCCAGCTCTCTGACATAATAATTGCCGCGATCATCTGCCCATACTTCCCTCTTCGCCTGGGTAAGTCTCTCCCCCTGCCCATTGTTCTCTTCCACTATAAGAGTTCCATGATATGCCTTCACCTCTTGAAACGCTTTGTCCATGGCATATACAATGCTTTCTCTTCCGCCGGGCAGGAGTATCCTCGGTGCCGTCAGAAGGACAACGGCTGCCACGGCTGCTGCCGCTGCGAGAAAAACTATCGTTTTTGCCGGCTTTCTCCATAGGTTATCCTTTTTTACAATTTTATTCTTTACAACGGAGGCATTCCTTACAAAATCATTCTTCCTGTCCTGACCGGTTAATACCGATATCAGTTGTTTCTGACATTCCTCCGGCAAATGCTCTTCCTTACGAAGACTTTTCACCCTCCGTACCGAATCCATTAACCGTTCCAATTCTATATCATTGATTTGATCTCCATGCTGTGCCGGCTTTCTCTCCTGATTCAGCTGGTCAATATAATCAGAAATCACTTTCTTCCTATCCTTCATTCCCATACCTCCTTACTGTTCTTTCTCCTCCAGAAGCTCCGACAATGCCTGCAATGCACGATACTGTATCACCCTGACCGTTCCTTCCTTGCAGCCCATAATCCTCGCTGTATCCGCTGCGGAGTAGCCTTTGATAATCCGAAGGGTAATCACCTCCTGCTGCTTTGCCGTCAGCTGCTTCAGCGCCTCCTCAAGCACAGTCCTTTCATTAACCTCGTCTGTAAAATCCCCTTCCCCCATCTCCAGGGAATACACCTCTTCTGCATCAACCCTTTCCCCTCTTTGCTTCTTCCTCCATTGATCCCGGAGGATATTCATTGCAATGGTTTTCAGATAATTTCTATAGTCCAGCACTGTATTTCGATGTTTCTCCAGATAAGCAATTGCCCGGGCATAAGTCTCCTGGGTTATATCCTGAGCCTCCTCCCGGTTTTGTACTTTATAATAAACGAAGTGGTAAAGCTCCCTCCAGGTTGCTGTACAGATTTCTTCCATAAATTCCTTGTGTTTCTCCGATGTATGGTCCATCCCTTCTCCTTTCCCTCAAGCATCTTCAGACACCATTTCTTTTTTATATAATAATCTTTCACAAAAATGTTTACATATAAATAGACGTAATTAATTCGTATAATGTTACACCGCCGATTCTCTTAATAGAATAAACTTTTTCCATCCGCTGAAGATTGATCCATCCTCAGACTTGTATCCGAACAAAATATGATTCCTGGATTTATAAATTGATTATCCGATTTCAATAAATATAGTATTTTCATTTCATCAATTTATAATTTACCCTGTATCTGCTGATGACAGAATTGCCCGCTGAAATATTATCGAAAGCATGGATTATCCGGATAGAACTTGCATCTGCTCTGACAAGGAGGCTTCATTCTCCTCTGCCGGATATGAACATGTATCTTACGATGAAATAAAAGAACCAGGAAAGGAACAACGGAGTGCTCCAGCCTGGTTCTTATCATTTTATATCATTTTTTCATTTTCTTATTAATATTAATAGCAAATACTATTCACACATTCAATTATCAAATTAAAAAACGACTAATCATTATTTCTCCCAACGTCCGGAAGCGCCGCAGGGCAGTACCAGCCCACTGCCGGTCACGGGAAGTCCGATTTCGTCCGCTGTTACCTTTCCGCCGAATTTCCTGCCGATCTCCTCCGATATCATATAGGATAGTACTCCGGCCTGAAGCCCCGTAGTATAGGAATTAAGCAAAAAGAATAAGGGCTCCTCGGATAACAGACTGGTGCATAATTGAAGAAAGGGATGGATGCTGTCTTCGATCTTCCAGATTTCTCCCTTCGGACCTCTTCCATAGGAAGGGGGATCCATGATGATGGCATCATATTTATTTCCCCTGCGGATCTCCCGCTCAACGAACTTCACACAGTCATCCACGATATACCGGATGGGTGCCGCTCCAAGTCCGGAAGCTTCTGCATTCTCCTTCGCCCAGGTAACCATTCCCTTGGAAGCGTCCACATGAGTAACTGCTGCCCCTGCCTTGGCCGCTGCCAGGGTTGCTCCTCCCGTATAGGCAAACAGATTTAATACCTTAATCTCATCCCGGCTGCTGCCAGAGTTACTTCCTTTCGCATTCCTGATCTTCTCGGAAAACCAGTCCCAATTCACGGCCTGTTCCGGGAACAGTCCTGTATGCTTAAAGCTGAAGGGCTGCAGATGAAAGGTCAGTTCCTTATAGGTGATATCCCATTGCTTCGGCAAATCAAAGAATTCCCATTCTCCGCCACCCTTGGAACTTCTGTGGTAATGAGCATTGGGCTTCTTCCATCCCTTCTGAAGCCTGGGCGTATCCCAGATAACCTGCGGATCGGGACGCACCAGAATAAACCCGCCCCAGCGTTCCAGCTTCTCCCCTTTTGAGGTATCAATTACTTCATAATCCTTCCAATCATTTGCAATCCACATAGCGCTCTCTCTTTCTATCAATGTCTTACTATTTCTTATATTAGTTATTCGTCTTCATTTCAAATCCTCCAAAAAATCCTCAGAAAGGGCTTTCGTAGATGGCATTTTCTGATGTTTTATGGTCAAGACTTCTTAAGTAAGGTTAGTATTACCCATTATAAACGACTCCGAATGGAAATACAACGAAAACCTAAAACAGACGTCTGCAGATAATTCCATCCGCCGCATCGATAAAGCCCGGACTCCGTAATGAGACCTTATCGTTACAGTTCAGACTATGTGTGAGGAAGTACCATACTCTCTGCCCTGACACAGTCTGAACTGTATCACCTTATTTCCCTCTCATAATTCTAACTATATTCTAACTTGACGCTATGGCAATTTAGGAATAAACTAATAGCTGTAAGAGGCTAACAAAAGCTTGATCAATGGGGCTGTCAATCACATGAAGCAGTATTTTCCCCATAGATCAGAAAACCAGAATAACAGGTACCTGTTAAAGAGGTCTACAATAATAAACATATTAAATGGAGGATGATATCATGGGAATTTTAACAAGATTCAGAGACATTATGTCCAGTAACATCAATGCACTGCTTGATAAGGCCGAGGATCCGGAAAAAATGATTGATCAGTGCCTCAGAAATCTTAATTCTGATCTCGGTAAGGTAAAATCCGAAACTGCATCGATCATGGCAGAAGAACAGAGGGCAAAACGAGCTCTGGATGAATGCAATGATGAAATCGGCAAAATGCAGACCTACGCCGTAAAAGCGCTGGAGGCAAACAATGACGCCGACGCCAGAAAATTCCTGGAGCAGAAGGCCAATCTCACAGGTAAGCTGGATGGCCTTCAGGAAGCATATAATTTAGCACATACCAATGCGGCTCACATGCGTGAGATGCATGACAAATTAGTAAACGACATCAATGAACTGGAAGCCCGCAAGGATATGATCAAGGGTAAGCTGGCTGTAGCCAAGACCCAGGAGCGCATTAATAAGATGGGTGCCTCCGTCGCAAGTGCCAATGACTCCATTGCAAGCTTTAAGAAATATGAGGCGATGGCGGATAAGGCACTGGATAAGGCGAATGCCATGGCAGAATTAAATCATTCTTCCGCGGAACAGACTATTGAGGATCTGAAGGATAAGTATTCCTCCGATTCCAATATCGATGATGAGCTTGCTGCCTTAAAGGCCAGCCTGAATAAGTAATCCACCTCCCGTAGACTGGTATAACCAGCAGCGGGCGACTGTATTACCGGCATATATGAAAATGTCCGCAAACAACGACAAGCGCTTTGCCGCTTGTCGTTGTTATGAAAGCTCCGGCTTGATTTGCGGGCATTTTATCAAGTAGGGAGGGAACGCATTTCTACTGTAATAC